>DASQVF010000469.1:0-3486 GCA_035640915.1 Propionibacteriaceae bacterium | reverse complement strand
CTGGTTCGGCCCGACGACCTCAGCCTGGTGGTCGTCGGCGACGCGGAGCGCCTCGCGGACCCGTTGCGCGGCCTGGGGTTCGACGACCTGGTGGTGGTCCCCGCCGAGTGAGCGGGCGAAACAGGTACCGTTCGGATCATGCAGTGTCCCGTTGACCAGACCGTCCTGCAGATGACCGACCGGCAAGGGGTGGAGATCGACTACTGCCCGCAGTGCCGAGGCGTCTGGCTCGACCGCGGCGAGCTCGACAAGATCATCGACAAGTCGGAGGGACAAGCCGGAGCCGCCGCCCGCCCGGCTCCGGCCCCCTCGCCCGGCCCGGACCCGCGTACCGAGACGGCCGGCTACCCGCAGCAGCCGCCGACCGCATACCCCCCAGCCGGCTATCAGCAGTACCCGCGCTATCCCGGCTCACCGGACTCTCCCGATGAGTACCGCGGTGGCTACGACCCGCGCTACGGCCACCAGCGCCGCCGCAAGGGGTTCCTCGGCGATCTCTTCGACTTCTGACGGGCTGCCGTCGGCCTGCACTACGGCGCCTGTGACCCGCCGGTGCCGTCACTCCTCCGCGACCGCGGACCCAGCTGTGTCACCACGCACTGACCGGGGCGCCGATCCGCCGGGCTAGCGGCCCAGCGCGCGCAGGGCGCGCTGGACCGCGGCCTGGGCCTCCTTGATCTTGGTCTGGTAAGCCGCCAGGTCACCCGCGGTCAGCGCCTTGTCCGCCGCCTCGAAGGCAGTCTGGGCCTCCGACAGCGCCCGGCTCGCCGCTGGGTTGTCAGGCGCCCCGCCCCTCGGTGGCTCCTCGGCGGGCGGCGGTTGCCCCTCGGGTGGTGTGGCGCCGGAGCTCCCCTGGAACACCTGGTCCAGAGCCTGGTCGAGAGTGTCGCCGATGCCGACGGACTGCCCGAACCGCACGATCACGAAGCGCAGCGCCGGGTAGGAGCCCGTGCTGCCCTGGCGCTGGGTGTAGACCGGCGTCACGTACAGCAGCCCGTCGCCCAACGGCAGGGTGAGCAGGTTGCCGAAGGTGGCCGTCGCCGCCCCCTGGTTCAGGAACGGCCGGAGCCGCTCGGCCACCGTCTCGTTGGTGGTCATGGCGTTGAAGCTCTGCCCGGGACCGTCGATCTGCGTCGTGTCGGACATGCTCAGGATCCGCATCCGGCCGTACTCGGGGCTGCTGGCGTCGGCGTTGACCGCCATGTACGCCGCCAGGTTCTGCCGGCCACGCGGCACGTAGGAGGTGGTCAGCGAGAAGATCGGCCCTGGGTCACCGGGCCACTTCACCGACAGGTAGAACGGCTGCTCCTTGACCTGCGACGAGGCCTGCACCGGGTCGTTCGGCACCTCCCACAGGTTGGAGTTGGAGTACCAGGTGCCCGGGTCGGTGACGTGGTAGTTGGTCAGGATCTGCCGCTGCACCTTGAACAGGTCCTGCGGGTAGCGCAGGTGGTCCAGCAGGTCCTGCGGGATCGCGTTCCTGTCCTCCACCACGTCCGGGAAGGCCTTGCGCCAGGTCTGCAGCACCGGGTCGTCGTTCTCCCAGGCGAACAGCCGGACGGTGCCGTCGTAGGCGTCGACCACGGCCTTGACCGAGTTGCGGATGTAGTTGATGTCGTCCTGGGGCTGGGCCACCACCGTGCCGCCCACGCTGGTCTGCGCGTCGGCCGTGACCAGGCCGAGGTTGACCCGCTCGCTGTTCGGATAGGTGTTCGAGGTGGTGTAGCCGTCGACGATCCACACGATCCGGCCCTCGACGACGGCCGGGTAGGCATCGCCGTCCACCTTCAGCCACGGCGCGGCGGCCTGCACCCGCTCGCGCGGGGTCCGGTCGTAGATGATCTTCGACTCGGGGTTCACCCGGTTGGACAGCAGGATGTTGACGTCGGCGAACTTGGCCGCGTACAGGATCCGGTTCCCCAGACCACCGATCGGCACTCCACCCTTCCCGGTGTAGGTGGTGGTCTTCGGGTTGCCGCCCTCGCCGCCGCCGGGGGTGTCGAGCTCGATCGGCGGTGAGCCGGCCGGGGCGCCGACGATCGAGAACTCGTCCGACCGCTGACCCTGGAGCTCACCGAAGTAGATCCGCGGCTCGGCCTCGGCCAGGGGCCCGGTCGGCGGGATGTCCTTGACGATCCAGGACGGCTCGCCGCCGACCCCACTGCGGTTGCCGTAGGCCGCGACCAATCCGTAACCGTGGGTGTAGACGGTCTTCAAGTTGTTCCAGTTGGCGCTCTCCAGGCCGCTCAGGTCCATCTCGCGGACCGCGACCACCGCGTCGGTCTCCCGGCCCTCGATGGTGTAGCGGTCGACGTCCAGGGTGCGCGGGAAGGAGTAGTACCCGCGGACCTGCTGCAGCTGCTCGTACGCCGGCCCCACCACGTTGGGGTCGATCAGGCGGATGCCCGGCAGTGCGGCCGCGTCCTCGCTGAGCTGGCCCGCCGTCGCCGTCGTCTCGGCGGAGTAGTTGGTGATCTCGGCGTCCTCGACGTCGTACGCCGCCCGGGTCGCCGTGATGTTGCGGGCGATGTAGTCGCGCTCCCGGTCCGGCTCGTTCGGACGGACGGTGAAGTACTGCACCGCTCCCGGGTAGACCATGCCGAGCACGATCGCCGACAGCAGCAGGAGCACCAGCCCGATGACCGGGACGGTCCACCGCTGCAGCAGGGCATTGGCGAAGAACAGCAGCGCACAGATGCCGGCGATGATCGCCAGGATCAGCTTGGCGGTGACCGTCGCGTTGTCCGCGGTGTAGGAGATACCGGTGAACAGCCGGTTGGTCCGGCTGATCTCCAGGCCGTACTGGTCGAACCAGTAACCGACGCCGCGAACGAGAACGGCCAGCCCGACCAGGATCGACAGGTGGGCCGCCGCCGCCCGGCTCGTCCCCCGGCGCACGCCACTGAGCCGCAGCCCGCCCATGGTGTAGTGCACCACCGCGGCCGCGATCGTGCTGATCACCACAGTGGCGAACACGAAGGACAGCACGAACCGCCACCAGGGGTAGCCGAAGACGAAGAACGACACGTCGAGCCCGAACTGCGGGTCGGTGACGTTGAAGGGTGTGGCGTTGCGCCAGGCCAGGTAGTTGAGGACCTGGCTGCTCGCGGTGCCGCCGGCGAACAGCCCGATCAGCCCGGCGACGCCCAGCGTGATCCAGGTGAAGCGCGACTCGAGGAGTTCGCGGTAGCGCTCGAGGAGAGCGCTGGACGGGTTGGCCGCGCCCAGCCGGGGACGCAGCCGGTACGCCAGGGCCGCGTTCCCGGCCACGGCAGCGGCGATGAGCAACCCGAACACGGCGAACAGGCCGATCCGGGTGGTCAGCATGGTGGTGAACACCGAGCCGTAGTCGAACGACCGGTACCAGAGCCGGTCGGTCCACACGCTGGTGAACACGGCGAACAACACCACCAGAACGGCCACGACCACCAAGGTCGGCAGAATCGCGCTCCGTCGGCGGCCGACGCGCAGGGTACTCAACCCACT
>DASQVF010000468.1:0-2966 GCA_035640915.1 Propionibacteriaceae bacterium | reverse complement strand
TACGGCTCCGCGGCCCTGGCCGGAACCTCGCTGGGCCTCGACCCCGGCTACGTCGCCGGGCAACTCGGCTTCGCCGGCAGCGTGCCCAACTCGATCGACGGCACCGCGGCTCGTGACGTGGTGGCGGAGGCGGCGTACGTGCTGGCCCAGATCGGGGTCGACCTGTCCCGGCTGAGCGAGGAGATCGTGCTGTGGTGCACGCCGGAGTTCGGCTTCGTCACCCTCGCCGATGCCTGGTCGACGGGCTCCAGCATCATGCCGCAGAAGAAGAACCCGGATGTCGCTGAGCTGGCTCGGGGCAAGGCCGGGCGGTTGATCGGGAACCTGACCGGGTTGCTGGCCACCCTGAAGGGCTTGCCGCTGGCCTACAACCGCGACCTGCAGGAGGACAAGGAGCCGGTCTTCGACTCGGTCGACCAGCTCCGGCTGCTGCTGCCGGCCGTGGCCGGGCTGATCGAGACCCTGACCTTCCATCCCGACCGGCTGGAGGCGCTGGCGCCGCGGGGGTTCGCCCTGGCCACCGACCTGGCCGACTGGCTGGTGCGTCGGCGGGTCCCGTTCGCCGAGGCGCACGAGGTGGCCGGCTCCGCGGTCCGCTTCTGCGAGGAGCGGGGGATCGACCTCCCGGACCTGACCGCCGACCAGTTGCCGGAGATCTCCCCGCTGCTCACTGCCGATGCGCTGACGGTGCTGACCACCCACGGATCCATCGGGAGCCGCAACGGTGCGGGAGGCACGGCGACTGCGCAGGTCGATCGGCAGCTGGCGCAGCTCTACGACGAGATCGACGTGATCACCGAGTGGGTACTGGACCATCCGGTCACCGCCGACCGCACCGCTGCCCGCAGCCGCGGTGACACCTCGTAACCGTCGACCGGCCGCCTGGCCGTCTTATGACCGGTCTCGTTGTCCTTACTAAGGTGGGACCTCGTGACCGACGTACTCGAGGAGCTGACCTGGCGGGGCCTGATCGCCCTGTCCACGGACGAGGATGCGCTGCGCGCGCACCTGGCGGCCGGGCCGGTCACCTTCTATGTCGGCTTCGACCCGACGGCGCCCAGTCTGCACTTCGGCAACCTGGTGCAGCTGATGGTCGCGCGGCACCTGCAGGCCGCCGGGCACCACCCGCTGATCCTGGTCGGCGGGTCCACCGGTTTGATCGGGGACCCCAAGGAGTCGGCGGAGCGGGTGCTCAACTCCAAGGACGTGGTGGCCGAGTGGGTGGGCAGGATCCATTCACAGGTCGAGCGTTTCGTCGACTTCTCCGGGAGCAATCCGGCCCGGATCGTCAACAACCTGGACTGGACCGCCTCGGTATCGGTGCTGGACTTCCTGCGGGACATCGGCAAGCACTTTCCGGTCAACCGGATGCTGGCTCGCGACGTGGTCCGCAACCGGCTGGAGGAGGGCATCTCCTACACGGAGTTCTCCTACGTCCTGCTGCAGTCCTTCGACTACCTGCAGCTGTTCCGCAGCTACGGCTGCACGCTGCAGACCGGCGGCAGCGACCAGTGGGGCAACATCACCGCCGGCGTGGAGCTGATCCGGCGGGCCGACGGGGCGCGGGTGCACGCGCTGGCGACCCCCCTGCTGACCAAGGCCGACGGCACCAAGTTCGGCAAGACCGAGAGCGGCACCGTGTGGCTCGACCCCGGCATGACCTCGCCGTACGCGTTCCACCAGGCCTTTCTGAACGTGGAGGACGAGAAGGTCGTCGAGTACCTCAAGGTGTTCAGCCCGCGGAGCCGGGACGAGATCGGCGAGCTGGCCCGCCAGACCACGGAGGAGCCGCACCTACGGGCCGCCCAGAAGGCGCTCGCCGACGACGTGACCGACCTGGTCCACTCTCCGGCGGAGCGGCAGGCAGCGGGGGCCGCCGCGTCCGCGCTGTTCGGCCGTGGCTCGCTGGACGACTTGGACGCCGCCACGTTGGCCGGGGTGGTGGCCGAGGTGGGCGGTGTACACCTCCGGGGAACCGGGACGCAGGTCTCGGTGGTCGAGCTGCTCGAGCGCAGTGGAGTCGTGCCGAGCCGGGGTGCCGCTCGGCGGGCGATCGCCGAGGGCGGGGCATACCTGAACAACCGTCGGGTCCTCGATCCGGAGGCGGTGCTGGCGCCGGACGACCTGCTGCACGGTCGCTACGCGATCCTGCGGCGGGGCAAGAAGACCGTCGGTGCGGTCGAGTTCGACCTCGCGCCATCGGGCGCCTGAGCGGCCTCGTCGAGGATCCCGCCAGGCTCCGCGTCCGTGCCGGGAATAGCCGGCGGGGGTGGTCGGTTGACCTCGACGAGCTGGTCGCTGAGCTGCCGCAGCCGGGAATATTCGGCGACGGTGGCTGGTTGACCTAGATGACAGCAGTAACACGCGGTGCCGATCAGCGGCCGCGGACCTCCGGCTTGGACGCAGTGCTAGGGTCCTAGCCGGTTGGCTGCGCAGCCGTTCCGCGATCTCGCGGGACAGCCGAAAGTCGGCCGAGGCGGGGGTTGACGCCGCCGCATCGGACGCGTAAAGTAGTCAAGGCCTCAACGGGGTGCAGGACACCAAGGATCGCAAGATCCGCGGCGGCCGACCCGGAGGAAACCCACTGGCATCGAGACCAACCGGTCTGGCCGCGCTTTCCGAGAAGCGGTCCGATCCGGAGCCTTCGAGACCAGTGGGAGGAAGTTCGGCTCGAGTTTGACTAGGGTCGGAGGACCTCGTAAAGTTGGTCGAGTTGCCCCAAGCCGGGAAGAAAAACCCGGCGCGGTGTGCGCCCGAAGCTTGAGAACTCAACAGCGTGCTAAAAGTCAATGCCAAATAATGCACAAAAAACCCCGTGCTCGCAAGCTCGGCGCTTGCGTCGTGCAGCGAGTTCGGATTCCTTTGATTGATTGACAGATAGATCCAGCAATGGATCTGACGTCAGCGATCGAACCAAGTTGACTGAGAGGCGTCCGGTCTAGCGACCGAGCGCATTCAGATAAATT
>DASQVF010000467.1:0-2884 GCA_035640915.1 Propionibacteriaceae bacterium | reverse complement strand
CTTGCCCCACGCTCGCGGGTCGTACGCCTTCTTGTTGCCGACCTCGCCGTCGACCTTCAGGACGCCGTCGTAGTTGCTGAACATGTGCCCGGCCACCGGCCGGGTGAAGGCGTACTGGGTGTCGGTGTCGATGTTCATCTTGACCACGCCGTAGTCCAGCGCCGACCGGATCTCCTCCAGGGTCGAGCCCGAGCCGCCGTGGAAGACCAGGTCGAAGGGCCGCTCCTGGCCGATCTTGGCGCCGACCTGCTCCTGGATGTCCTTGAGCACCTCAGGCCGCAGCTTGACTGCGCCCGGCTTGTAGACCCCGTGCACGTTGCCGAAGGTCAGCGCGGTGATGTAGCGCCCCTTCTCCCCGGTGCCGAGCACTTCGACGGTCCGCAGGCCGTCGTCCACGGTGCTGTAGAGCTTCTCGTTGATCTCCGCGGAGACCCCGTCCTCCTCGCCGCCGACCACGCCGACCTCGATCTCGAGGACCACATTGGCCGCCGAGGTGAGTCCCAGCAGCTCGTTGGCGATCGACAGGTTCTCCTCGACCGGCACTGCGGAGCCGTCCCACATGTGGGACTGGAACAGCGGCAGGTCGCCGCCCTTCACCCGCTCGGTGGACAGCGCGAGCAGCGGACGGACGAAGCCGTCGAGCTTGTCCTTCGAACAGTGATCGGTGTGCAGCGCGATGTTGACCGGGTAGTTCTTGGCCACCTCGTGCGCGTACGCGGCCAGCGCCACCGCGCCGGTGACCATGTTCTTGATCGTCGGGCCGGAGGCGTACTCGCTGCCGCCGGTGGAGACCTGCACGATGCCGTCCGAGCCGGCCTCGGCGAAGCCCTGCAGCGCGGCGTTCAACGTCTGGGACGAGCTGACGTTGATCGCCGGGTACGCGAACGCGCCCTTCTTGGCCGCGTCCAGCATCTCGGCGTAGACGTCCGGGGTGGCGATGGGCATGCTCAGGATCCTCTCGTGACGGGCGCTACGGGTCAGTCTTGCAGGGTTGGTTACCCGCGTTCTCGAGTGTCCAGCCTCAGGGGACGACCCCTGGAATCCCGGCAAGCACTCAGTTGTCCAGCGCCGACAGGTCGACGCCGTGCCGGCTGGCCGAGAACGCCCGGACGGCACCGTCCAGCGTCGCCGGGAACACCGTGATCTGCTCGAAGGGCACCGCCGACTGTCGTCCGTCGTGCAGGGTCAGCCGGAGCACCGTGCCCTTCCCGATGCCGGGCTTGACCGCGGCCACTGCGGCGACCTCGGGCCAGGACGCCCCCAGGCCGCCGACCATGATCCCGGGCGGGCCGATCTGGACGGCGATGCCCGGCTGCAGGGTCCGCAGCTGCTTGCGGGCCCGCAGGTACAGGATCAGCACCACGATCAGCCACACCACCGGGATGGCGACCAACACTCCGTAGACGATCAGGAAGCTGTTGCCCTGCAGCTGGTCCCGCTGCCAGAAGTAGATCGCCACCAGTACCGCGACGGTGATCACCAGGCTGATGATGCGAGACCGGACCAGCGCCCGGCGGCGCGAGACCTTGTCGGTCAGCGGTCCCGGGTCGTACGGCACCACCAGCTCGGTGATCGGGCTCAGGCTCACAGCACCATTCTCCCACCGGGCGGAACCGGGTGGCGTTGGTGATCTCGTTGCGCCACCCCCGACGGATGGGGCTACGTCTTCCCCACGCAGCGGGGTGGTGGAAGGTCAGCTCTCGCGCGCGCCTCGTGGGGTGATGGCCATGTGGATCCGGTACCGGTCGGCCCGGTACCAGGAGGTGGACTGCTCGATCACCCGATCGCCGGCGTGGGTCACCCGCTCCTGCACCAGCAGCGGTGCGCGCTTGGCGATGCCGAGGATCCGTGCCTGGTGCGCGTCCGCCGACTCGGCTCGCACCGTCTGCTCGCCGCTGGTCACCACGACGCCGTACTCGTTGGCGAAGACGTCGTAGAGCGAGCCGAGCTCGCGCTGCAGCAGCCCGGGGAACAGCGCCGAGGGGTAGTGGCCGACCTCGTACGCCATCGGCGTCCCGTCGGCCATCCGCAGCCGCTCGACCCGGATCACCGGCCGGCCGGGGCGGATCCGGAGCGCGTACGCGACGTCGTCGTCGGCCGGCTGTTCGCTCGCGGCCAGCACCACCGTGGCCGGAACCAGGCCACGGTCGCGCATCTCGCGGGAGAAGGAGGTGAGGTGCAGCCGCGAGTCGACCTGAGGGCCGGTGATGTAGGTCCCCTTGCCGTGCACCCGCTCCAGCACGCCGCCGTCGACCAGGTCGGTGATGGCCTGGCGGACGGTGACCCGGCTGACCCCGAGCCGGGTGACCAGGGCCCGTTCGGACGGGATCGGGTCGCCCGGATGCAGCTCGGTGTTGATCAGGTGCTCGATGATCCCGCGGACCTGCGCCCGCTTGGTGGTCGCCGCGGAACGAGGCCAGTCCAGAGGGCTGCCGCCGGTCCGCTCCAGGGTGGAAGTGCCCGGTCGCAGGCCGTCCTGCTGCTGCATGGTCCCCACCTGGATCCTCTCCAACTGACAACGGTGTCGTACCAGTCGAGACCAGTATGAGGCTGCAGGGTTCCGGCGGCAAGCCCCGCCCCGCCGATCTCGCCCTCGGACGGCCCGGTACTTCGGTGCCCGTCCGCTTCGGACCGCGATGAGCGTCGCCTACGTCAGCCGGCCCACCGCCGGGCCCAGTGGTACATCGCGATGGCGGCCGCGGCCCCGGCGTTGAGCGAGCGGGTGGAGCCGTACTGGGTGATCGCCACCAGCGAGTCGCACGCCGTGACGAGCTGGTCGGTCAGCCCGGGGCCCTCCGACCCGAAGACCAGGCAGACCCGCTCGGGCAGCTCCGTGGTCTCCAGGGGCATCGCGCCCGGGAGGTTGTCCACTCCGACCAGCGGG
>DASQVF010000466.1:0-6362 GCA_035640915.1 Propionibacteriaceae bacterium | reverse complement strand
GCCACAGCAAGGACCTGGTGACCGGCCGAGCCGTCGACGAGACCACCGGCGCCGACATCCGGGTCACCACGACTGCCATCGACATCAACACGCCGGAGGAACGCGCCTTGGCCGAGCAGTTCCTGGCCGAGGAGACGAACGACGCCGCCGGCGCCCTGGACGACCGGGAGACCTACCGCCCCGATAGGGCGGTACAGGGCGATGCCTTCCAGAACCTGGCCCATCGCAAGGGGATCGTCACCGAGCAGGACTTCCATGAGGTGACCCAGTCGCAGGGCGGTGAGGCCGGGGTGGACGCCGGTCCCGAGGCCGGCTTCGAGGCCGGCGTGGAGCGCACGCGGACCGAGCTGACCGGCAATCGATACCTGGAGCCTCCGGACGCCGACGACGTACGCAGCTCCGTGCCGACGCCCTAGTCGAGCGGGATCGGCGCGTCGAGGGCGGCGAGCTTCCCGGGATTGGCCACCAGGTGCAGCATCTGGACCTGCCCGTCGGCGATCCGGAAGGCCAGCGCGACGACGGCGCGTCCGTCGACGCGAGCGACGAGCCCGAGCTGGCCGTTGAAGACCTCCAGCTGGACGGTCGCGTCGGCCACGCCCTTGGTCGTCGCGCCGATCATGAAGCGGCCCACCTTGTCCTCGCCGGAGATCGGCCGCACCGGTGCCTTCGCCACCCCGCCGCCGTCGCTGACCAGCACCACGTCAGGCGCCAGGACGGCCAGCAGCGCGTCGAGGTCGGCGTTCTGGCACGCGGACAGGAAGCGCTCGACGACCTCGTTGTGGGTGTATCGATCGGCCCGGTACCGGGCCCCGCCGGCGTCGACGTGCTTCCGCGCGCGGGAGACCAGCTGGCGAACGGCGGCTTCGTCGCGACCCAGGGTCTCGGCGACCTCGGCGTACGGCTCGGCGAACACCTCTCGGAGCACGAAGGCCGCCCGCTCCAACGGCGACAGCGTCTCCAGCACGACGAGCAGGGCCAACGACAGCGAGTCGGCCAATTCGGCGGCCGCCTGCGGATCGGTCTCCGCGGTCACCGGCTCGGGCAGCCACGGACCCGAGTAGACCTCGCGGCGGGCCTTGAGTGTCCGCAAGCGGTCGAGGGAGAGCCGGGTGACCACGGTGGTCAGGTAGGCCTCCGGGTTGTTCACCGTCGCCACATCGGTCGCCGACCAGCGGAGCCAGGCGTCCTGGACGACGTCCTCGGCGTCGGCGATGGACCCGAGGATCCGGTAGCTGACGCCCATCAAGCGGCGCCGCTGCTCCTGGAACGTCGCGGTGGCGGTGGTGGTCATGGCTGCTCCGGGGGTTCGAGACCGAGGACGCCCGCCGCGACCTGGGCGGCGTAGAGCTCGTCGTACGCGCGCTGACCGGCGAGCGCGATGGTGACTCCTTCCAGGGCTCCCACCAGGGCGTGTGCGGTGACCCTGGCTGGTGGCCCCGAGGGGAGGGTGCCGGCCTCGCGCGCGACGCTGATCAGCTGCTCGCACCGCTCGACCAGCTCGGCGTACGCCGCCTCGACCACCCGGCCGACCGGATGGTCCTGCCCGGCGAACTCCACCCGCAGGGCCATCGCGACCCCGGCCAGGTCGCGCCGGCAGAAGCGGGCGTGTCCGCGGGCGAGGGCGAACAGGGCGGCGACGGGGTCGGCCTCGGCGTCGATCTGCGGTGCGACCTCCTCGTCCCAGGTCTCCAGCACCCACTGAATGACGGCCAGGGACAGCTCCTGCTTGTCGGCGAACAGGTAGTAGAGCGCCCCGCGCGTGTACCCGGCGTCGCGGGCAACCTGCTCGAGCACCACGTTGCCGTAGCCGAAGCGGGACAGGTGCCGGGCGGCCGACTCGAGCAGCGCGGCACGGGTCTGGTCCCGGCGGTCGGCCTGGCTCCGGCGGGAGATGCGGCCTGAGCTTGTCGATGGCCCTTCGACAAGCTCAGGGCGCGTTCCCTTGACCGTCATGCCAGCACCCTCTCCGAGTGCAGGCTGGTGGCGAGGAGCCAACGGACCGTACGCCGGTGGGCGGGCCCGAGTGCGATCCAGACCAGCCGAGCCAGCCATGGCCGTTGGAAGCGGACCAGGGTGGTGAGCATCCGGCGCGTCGGGCCGGAGTTTCGCCCGATGAGGTCGACGTGCAGCAGCGGCAGCTGGACCACCAGGTGCACGACGTCAGGGTCGGAGGATCGAACGTCCCAGCCGTCGAGCGGGTCGGCGGGCGTCGTGCTGGAGAACCCGAGTCGGGCGGCGACCCAGTTCACCATCGGTGGGAGCCGGGACAGCCCGGTGCCCAGCCAGGTCGCCGGCGGGCTGGCCGCCGGAGCCGGGAGGTCGACCACGAACGCGTCGGCGTAGTCGAAGCGCTTCCCGGTGGCGACCGGGTCCTCCACCGGCACCTGCGAAACGACTCTCGAGTTCTCCGAGCCCATGCCGCCTAAATTACGTACATTCATGCATGTATGTCAACAGGCACCGGCGCGTCGGCCAACATGCCCAGATGACGCTGCGCCCGGACAGGTTGTGACATGGCCCGCCCGGATTCGTTACGCCAGTGAGCCCGGACGCCCTCGACACGCCGGGTAGGCGTGAAAGGTGCGTAGCAGGTTCAGGCGCGCGGGGGGTCGAGGATCTCCGGCGGGACGACGATCCGGCGATCGCCCGGACCGGTGTCCAGGAAATAGTCGAGGACCGAGACCTCGAGTGCGCGGGCCCGGTAGAGCCGCAGCCGCGCGGGTGGGAGGACATCGGAGGCGTCCCAGGCGCGGCCACCGGTCTCGAGCGTTCGGCGCGAGTAGATCTCCATGCCGCGCTCGACGTCCTCGCCGGTCACCTCCTCGGCATCGGCATCGACGTAGACCGCCCGGGCGGCCCCCACCGCGACCGTGGAGTCGAAGATCACGATCCCCAGTCCGGGTCGGACAGCGAGGTTGTGGGAGTGGCGCTGGCTCGGTTCGGACACCCAGAGCAGCTCGCGGTACCCGTCCGGGGCGTAGAACACCGGGGAGGCCCAGGGGCGCCCCTCGACGTCCGCGGTCGCGAGGGTCATGTAGCGATTGGCGTCGATCAGCCGTCGTGCGACCACTGCCGCCGCGGCCTGGTGATCCTGCTCCTCCATCGGCGTGCTGCCTCCTAGGCGATCGGGGTGCGGACGAAGCTGCGGCCGTCCAGGTTCTCGACCTCGACCGCCTCGACCTGGGCCGGAGCGACCAGGGCGAAGGTGGCCAGCGGGGTGCCGTCGCGCTCGCCGGCCTCGGACACCAGCCAGCTGCCCGCATCCCGCCGGGTGCCGTCCCTGGCCACCACGACGAGGCGGCACTCCTCTCCGGCCGGCACGCCCTTCACGTTCGCCGCCAGTCGCACCCAGCCGGCGGCCGGGGTCACCGTGACCGCCAGCGTGGCGCCGGTGGTCGGGTCCGTGGCCGTCGCACTCCGGGTGCCGGGCACCGGCGTGCTCGCCGAGGGAGTCGGCGCGATCGTCGGCTGCACCACCGGGGCCGAGATGCGCTGGCCCACCAGGATCCCGGCGCCGAGCAGAGCGATCGCCGCCACCGCCGCCGCGACGGCCAGCAGCGGCCGGCGGCGCGAGTGGCTGCGGGCCTCGGCCCGGACCTGCCACAGGGTGCGCTGCAGCAGCAGCTCGTCCTCCGGCGGACCCTCCAGCATCGCCTCGGGCGGCAGGTCGTCGAGCAGGTCGCGGACGCTCTCCAGCTCGACGAGCTCGCGCTGGCAGATCGGGCAGCGCTCGATGTGCGCAGCCATCTCCGCCGCCTCGCGCTCGTCCAGGGCGCCGAGGGCGTACGCGCCGAGCTGCTCGAGCTGGCGGTGCATCTCGATCATGATGCCCACCCCTTCTGCAGCACGGCGTCCGGGTCGATCGTGCTGCGGAGTGCGCGCAGCGCGTAGTAGCAGCGCGACTTCACCGTGCCCGGCGGGATGGAGAGGACCTCGGCGGCCTCGGCGATGCTCCGGCCCTTGAAGTAGACCTCCTCCAGCACCACCCGGTGGTCCTCGGACAGGCTGTCCAACGCCTTCATCACCACCACGCTGTCCACCACCTGCTCGGCGTGGTCCCGGTCGACCGCCGCCGGCTGGCTCTCCGACTCCGCGACCTCGGTCGGCCGGGCACTGCGGGCCCTGATCCGATCGGTGACGATATTGCGGGCGACCGTCAGCAGCCAGCCGCGGACCGAGCCGCGCCCGTTGACCAGCACCTCCGGGTGCCGCCATGCCCGCATCAACGTCTCCTGCACCACATCCTCCGCCGCGGCCCGGTCGCGGGTCAGCCGCGTGGCATACGCCAGCAGAGCCCGGCCGTGCTCCTCGTACAGCGCGCGGACCAGGGCCTCGCCAGCAGTCTGGCGCGGCGGGGTCCGCGAACTCTTCATGCCGCTAACCCTTCCATCCGGCAACGGGGGCAAGACAGGCACCTAGAACACGCACGCGGCCGCGTCGGGATCGGTTCACCGTCGGTTGAACCCAAGCGCGCCGGCGAACGTGCCTGCTCCTGACCCCACCCCTCAGGAGGTTGTCATGACCCGCACACGGGCGCGCGCCCTGGTTTTGAGCAAGGGGGGCGACCCCCTTGGACCCCCGCGGCGCGCCAAAAGCACACGGGCGCGCGCCCTCGTCGCGATGGCCGTTGCGGCCCTGTCCGTCCTGTCCGGTTGCAGTCTGGCTCAGCTGGGCACCCGTCCTCGCCCCGAGGCCGTGCCTCCGGTCGCCGCGGTCACGCCGTCGCCCACGTCGGCACCCACCGCCGCACCGAAGGCCGAGCCGGGGCCGACCGAACCGCGGTTGGTGCTCCGTGCCAAGGCCATGGCTCCGTTCGGCACGCTGGTCGTCGACGCCCAGGGCCGCACCCTCTACCGCTCCGACCGTGACCGGACGCGCCCGCCGCGGTCGCGCTGTGCCGGCGCCTGCGCCCGGACCTGGCCGCCGGCCACTGTCCCCAGCCCCGAGCAGGTCCGGGTCGCCGGCATCGACCCGGACCTGGTCGGCACGGTCCGCCGGGCCGACGGTCGGCTGCAGCTCACTCTGGCCGGCCACCCGCTCTACCGCTTCCACGCCGACCGCAGGCCCGGCGACCTCAAGGGCCAATGCAAGGACGGAGTGTTCTTCGCCGCCACGCCGGAGGGCGGCAAGACGACCATGAGCGCGGCATAGCGTCCCTCAGCCCGCCACCCGGCAGGTGAAGGTCGAGAAGCCGCCGCCCATGGCGTAGCCGACCTCAACCACGGTGGCCCCAGGCGGCGGCGTGACCGGGATGATCTTCGGCCCGTTAAGGGTGGGGGACTCCAGGAACGTGCCGTAGCCGGGCAGGTCCAGCGAGCCGGTCAGCCGCAGCGCGTTGATCCTTACGCCGTCCCCGGGCACCGGCAGGCTAACGCGTACCTCGGCGTCGATCGGCTGCCCGGCGAAGGATCCCCGCCACGCCCGGTGCCGATCCCCGACCGGGGTGAACCGGCTCGGCTCCCAGGCGTCGGGGTTGTGGCCGTAGTAGCTCCAGTCGTGCCGCAGCACCTCGAAGGTGAACCCGTACAGCTCCGGGTCCACGTAGCCGAACTGCAGATAGGTGGCGTACGACGACGGCAGGCAGCGGGTGGCCGGGGTGACCACGCCGGTCGCCACCAGCGCGTTGAACACCTCGATCAGGCTCTCGTCGATCAGCCCGGTCTCCACCAGCTCGATGGTCAGCGCCGAGACCTCCTGGTCGATGAAGTCGCGGGCGTCCTGCTGACTGACCAGGATCACGTCATCCAGATGGTTGGCGGTGACCGTACGCCGGAGGTGGTCGGCCAGCACCGGGTCGATCTCCACAGCGAAGACCCGGGCCGCTCCAGCCTGCGCCGCGAGCAGCGACAGGATGCCGGTCCCGGCGCCGGCGTCCAGCACTACGTCACCAGGGCCGACGGTCGCCGCGATCGCGGCGGCGAAGGCCTGGGTGCGCTGGCGGTCACGCAGGCAGGTGTACGGGAAGTCGGTCGAGGACCACAGCGAAGTCATTGTCACAGGTTGGCCCGTCGCTACGTCGGGGACAGTGACGCAATCGCGAACGAGAGAAGGAGTGGGTGCCGATGTTGGTCCTGGTGGTCGGAGCGAGTGGAGTGGTCGGGCAGCAGCTGGTCCCGCAGCTGCTGGAGGCCGGCCACACGGTGGTGGCTACCACCCGGTCGTCCCCAGCGCCCGCGGTGGCCGAACGGCTCGAGCACCGCCGGCTGGACCTGCTGGAGGCCGATGCGGTGACATCCCTGGTGCACGAGGTCCGGCCCGACGCGATCGTGCACCAGGCCACGGCGCTGCGCCGGCTGGGCAACAACCTGCGCCGCTTCGACCGGCTGTTCGCCCTGACCAACCAGCTCCGCACCACGGGTACG
>DASQVF010000465.1:0-7738 GCA_035640915.1 Propionibacteriaceae bacterium | reverse complement strand
CTGACCACGCACTACCTCGAGGAGGCCGACACGCAGGCCGAGCGGGTGCTGGTGATCGACCACGGACAGATCATCGCCGACGACACCGCGCCCAACCTCAAGGCCACGCTGGCCGGCGACCGGATCGCGGTGACCGTCGATCCGGCCGATGCGGACGCCGCGGCGGCGATCATGGCCGAGCGCGGCCGCGAACTGACCCGCGAAGACGCCCCGCTGGGGACGCTGGTGGTCGGACGGTTCGAGCAGGGGACGCGTACGCTTCCCCGGCTCCTCGCGTCCCTGCACGGCGCCGGGATCGAGGTGCGCGCGGCCGAGGTCCGCGTACCGACCCTGGATGACGTGTTCCTCTCCCTGACCGGGCGCAGTCTGCGCGAAGAGGCCGAGGCGGTGGCGGCGTGAGCGTTATGCGCCCTGAGCCTGTCGAAGGGCGTGCTTCGACAGGCTCAGCACCCATGAGCACGCCGATGGGCTCCCGCGGCAGCCTGCTGTCGGACATCTTCGCGGTCTTCCAGCGGGAGATGTACCTGGTCCTGCGCGACCCCTTCTCGGTGATCTTCTCCCTGGTCCAACCGCTGGTGTTCCTGGGCCTGTTCGGGACCCTGCTGGCCGGCTCGATCGATCCGGCCGTGATCGGGGGCGGCTCGCCGCTGCAGTGGTTCCTGCCGGGCGTGATCGTGATGATCTGCCTGTTCGGGACCGGTGTGGCGGGGTCCAATCTGCTGTTCGAAATCACCCTGGGCAGCTACGAACGGGTGCTGGCCAGTCCGCTGCGGCGGTCGGCGATCCTGATCGGCAAGTCCCTCAAGGAGCTGGCCCCGCTGGTCGTGCAGGCGGCGTTGGTCACCCTGGTCTGCATCCCGTTCGGGTTCGTGCTTTACCCGGTGCACGTGCTGGTCGGGCTGGCGATCCTCGGCGTCTTCGGGATCGGCATGGGCGCGTTCTCCAACGCCCTGGCCGTGGCGGTGCGCAAGCGGGAGTGGATGTTCTGGGCGGTGCAGCAGTCGCTGCTGTTCCCGCTGCTGATCCTGTCCGGCATGCTGCTTCCGCTGGAGGCCGGGCCGCGCTGGATCCAGATCCTCGGCCGAATCAACCCACTGACCTGGGTCGTCGATGCCGAGCGGGCCCTGTTCGCCGGCTCGTGGACCGACCCGGCGATCGGCTGGGCCGTCGTGGCTGCGGTCCTCACCTGCGTGGCCGGCCTCTGGGTCGGCGTCCGCCAGGTGCAGCGCAGCACGGTATAGAAGCATGCGTGCTGAGTCTGTCGAAGCGTCAACCCAGGCCTTTCGACAGGCTCAGGGCGCATTAGGGTCGGGGCTCATGACGGATGTGGTCATCGGCGGTCACGGCGATCAGGTCGATCCGATCGCGGAGGCGAAGGCCCGCAGCGCGACCCTGGCCCAGTTCTTCCTGGGTGACCCACAGGGGTGGAAGGGCCCGGAGTTCGCGTACGCGGGGGGCCCGGCGGGCCTCAAGGCTGCGGCGGCCGAGGCCGGGATCACGCTCTACGTGCACGCCCCCTACGTGCTCAACGTCGCCACGACCAACAACCGGATCCGGATTCCCAGCCGCAAGTTCCTGCAGCAGTACCTGGACGCCGCGGCCGAGGTGGGCGCCGCGGGGCTGATCGTGCACGGCGGGCACGTGCCGAAGAACGACGACCCGACCGTCGGCTTCGACAACTGGCGCAAGTGCATCGATCGCCTGGACATGGCGGTCCCGCTGCTGATCGAGAACACCGCCGGCGGCGACAACGCCATGGCCCGGCGGCTGGAGCGGGTCGCGCAGCTCTGGGACGCGGTCGGCGCCGCGAAGGGTGGTGACGCGGTCGGCTTCTGCCTGGACACCTGCCATGCCCACGCCGGCGGGGAAGAGCTGGTCGGGCTGGTGGACCGGGTCATCGCGATCACCGGCCGGATCGACCTGGTGCACGCCAACGACTCCCGCGACGGGTTCGACTCCGGCGCGGACCGGCACGCCAACCTCGGTGACGGCGAGGTCGGCAGCCAGGCGCTGGCGGAGGTCGTCCGGCAGGCCGGTGTGCCGGTGGTGGTGGAGACGCCCGGCGGCCGGGAGGGCCAGGGCGCCGACATCGCCTGGCTCCGCGAGCAGCTCTGACCCGTCCGGACGTGCGGAACCAGGGGCTCAAGAGGCGTGAGCGGCTCGCTCGTGCGGTCTAACGGCAGCCAGCAGAACAGTCAGCGGGCGAGGAATCCCGACCAGAAGCCGGTGATCTGCAGGACGATCGAGATGACCAGCCAGACGGCGCCCACGACGATGCCCACCACGGCTCGCTGGTTGCGGATGCCGACCCGGTTGGACATCACGAAGGCCACCACGCTCAGGATCAGGCCGATGAAGTAGGTGCACGGGATGATCGCCAGGATCATCCCCACCAGACCGAGGGTCTGACCGGGGTCGGTGTTGCCGGGGTTCGGGGCGGCCTGGTAGTTGGCCATGGACGGTGGGCTCCTCGGTGGACGCGACTTCGGGCAGTTGCGAGCGTATCGCCTAGCTGAGCCCTGAGCCTGTCGAAGGACGTCGGCGCCTGTGCGCTTCGACAGGCTCAGCGCGCATACGTCTAGTGTCGTGTCGATGGACGTGACGCTGCTTGGTCCCCAGCGCCGGGTGGCCGGAGCGCGTACGGCCGTCGCCGAGCTGATTCCCGAGGGACCGGTCGCCACCATCAACGCCGGTTGGCGCGAGCGGGAGAGCGACACCGCCGAGCTGGACGCCGTGCTCGGCGGCCGGATGCTCAACCTGGAGCTCTACCGCCGCTGGCAGGAGCTGGCCGAGACCGACCCCGGGTACGCCGCGGACGAGCGCCGGTTGGCCGGTGATCTCGAGGACCTGCGGGGGGCCTACCAGCTCCGGCTGCGCCACGGGATCGCCGCCGTGCGGGCGGTCAGCCAGCGGGTGAGCAACGACCCGGTGCGTGCGGCCGCGCGCACCGACGCCGTCTCTGGCGTCCGGACCCTCGATGCCTGGCACGTCCAGCGCAGCGCCGAGTTGCGGCACGCCTTCTACGCCGAGGTCGGGCTGGGCGAGCGAGCGTCGGTGGTCGAGCACCGCCAGGCCGTTCACCGCCTCGTCGCCGACAGCGCCGGGCTGGTGATCGCCGGCGGCCATGTCGGCGTACTGCTGCACGTGCTGCATGTCTTCGGACTGGCCGGGATGCTGAGGTCGCCGGTGATCGCCTGGTCGGCCGGCGCGATGGCGCTGTCGCCGCGGGTGGTGCTGTTCGGCGACCACGCCCCGTACGGACACCCTGACCCGGAGGTGTACGCCGAGGGGCTGGGGGCGTACACGCAGGCGATTCCGTTCCCGCACGCCCGCCGACGACTGCGGCTCACCGATCCCGAGCACATCGGCCTGCTGGCCGCCCGGCTCGCGCCCTGCCCGGCGGTCCGGCTGGACGAGGGCGTACGCCTCGATCTGGCCCACGGCCGGCCGCTGCCCGAGCACGCCACGGTCCTGGGGGCGGCGGCGTGAGAGACGGCGGCGGCGGCGGCAAGGCCCGGCAGCGTCGGCTGGCCATCAACCGGCTCCGGCTCCGGCTGGCCCGGCTGGTCGCGGAGGGGCAGCCCGTCGATGACACGATCGACCGGTTCCTCACCCGACACGAGTTCCCGATCGTCGAGGGTGCGCGGGTCACCTTCGCGGTTCGGGTCGACGTGGCCGAGGGTGTCTGGCTGCGGCACCGGGTGGTCGGACTGCCCGGCGACCTGCCGCTGCGCCGGGTCCCCGGGACCGACCTCTGGTACGTGGTGGTCGAGATCCCCGCCGACTCCCGGGTCGAGTACCAGTTCGAGCGGCGCATCGACGGACGGTGGGAGCGGTTCAACGACCCGGCCAACCCGCGGATCGCGCGGAGCCCGGTCGGCGACTCCTCGGTCTGCTTCAGCTCGGGCTACCGGGTGCCCGACTGGACCCGGTTCGACCCCGACGCCCGACCCGGCGACCTGATCGAGCTGACGATCCGCAGCCAGGCCCAGCGGCGGGACAACCGGGTCACCGTCTACCTGCCGGCGCGCTACTCGACCAACACCCGCTACCCGCTGCTGATCGTGCACGACGGGGGCGACTTCCTGGAGTACGCGGCGATGAAGACGGTGCTGGACAACCTGATCCACCGCCTGGACATGGCCGCGACCGTGGTGGCCTTCACCTACCCCGGCGAGCGGCTGACCGAGTACCCCAACTCCGCCGCGCACGCCCGCTGGATCACCGCCGAGCTGCTGCCCGAACTGGAGCAGCAGCTGTCGCTGGTCGGTAAGCCGGCCGGTCGAGCGCTGATGGGGTCGAGCTTCGGGGCGGTGGCTTCGTTGTCGGTCGCCCGGCGGTATCCAGAGACGTACGGGTCGTTGCTGCTGCAGTCCGGGTCGTTCGTGTTCACCGACATCGGGGTCGACCACGGCGAGGGGCCGAGCTTCGACCCGGTGGTGAGGTTCGTCAACCGGTACCGCGAGCGGCCGGTGCGGGTGGCGATGAGGCTGTTCATCTCCTGCGGGGTCTATGAGGACCTGATCGTGCAGAACCGGTCGATGCTGCCGGTCTTCACCGAGGCGGGGATGGAGGTCAACTACGTCGAGTCCCGGGACGGCCACAACTGGGAATCCTGGCGCGACCGGCTGCGCGACGGGCTGTGCTGGATCTTCCCGGGCGAGCAGCTCTTCGTCTACGAGTGAGTCGAGCCGTTGGCCCGGCGAGGCAGGATGAGGCCTCGTGACGGATGACCTGGTGGCCGGCCCGCTCAGCCTCCACGACATTCCGGCGTTGCTGGGCCTCTTCCACCGATACGACCGGCGGTACTTCGGCGAGCCGCTGATGGAGGACGACGACCTGCAGGCCGAGCTCGCGGAGCCGGACCTGGATCTGGCCGCTGACACGCTTGGCCTGCGTACACCGGATGGCGTCCTCGTTGCGGGCGGGTTCGTCACCCCACGAGGGTTGCTGGAGGTCAAGTACGCCGAGGGCTGGGACTCGCCGGAGCTGCAGCGCCGCCTCGTCGACTTCGGCGAGGACCGTGGGCGTGAGCGCGGCCTCGACGCCGTGTTCCAGTTCCTCGCCGACGCCGACACCGAGGGCGCCGAACGGCTCCTCGGCCGCGGCTACCGGCTGGCCTACACCGCGTGGATCCTCCGTCTCGACCCGGAGACGCCGATCCGCGGCCGCGAGCTCCCGCCCGGATACGCCGTCCGCCCGTTCACCCTCGACGACGCGGAGGCGACCTTCGCCGTGGTCCGGGACGCCTTCGGGGAGTGGGACACCGCACCGGAGCGCACCTTCGAGAGCTGGCGGGCGCACACGCTCGGCCGGCCGCACGTCGATCCCTCCGCGTTCCGGGTCGCCACCTACCAAGGCAAGGTGATCGGCGCCGCCATCGTGTTCGACTCCGCCGACGAGGCCTGGGTCGCCCAGCTCGCGGTGGCCAGGCCGCACCGGGGACGTGGAGTGGCCCAGCAGCTGCTGGCCGACACCTACGCCGCCGCCCGGTCCCGTGGTCTCTCGTACGCCGGGCTGAGCACCGACACCCGGACCGGCGCCCTGGACCTCTACCGGCGGCTGGGCATGCGGGTGCTGTTCACGCTGAACAACTACAACCTGGCGCTCCGCGGTTGAGTAACGGCGCTCGATTCGCGCCGGCCGCGTACGCCGACTATCCTGGCGCGTTGGTGCCGTCAGAGGCACCAGCATTCGCCCTCCTGCTACGGGAGCGTCCCGTAGCCGCCGAGACCAGAGGAGGTGGAGTTCGCGCATGCGTCCCTATGAAGTCATGGTCATCTTCGACCCCGACACCGACGAGCGGTCGGTTCCGACCACGCTCGAGCAGTACCTGACCGTCATCACCAAGGGTGGTGGCACCGTGGACAACCTGGACATCTGGGGGAAGCGCCGGCTGGCGTACGAGATCCGCAAGAAGTCCGAGGGGATCTACGCCGTGATCAACCTGACCGCGCAGCCGGCCGACGTCAAGGAGCTGGACCGCCAGTTCACGATCAACGAGTCGATCATGCGGACCAAGGTCCTCCGCACCGACGCCCACTGAGGAGAGTCACCCGATGGCAGGCGAAACCACCATCACCCTGGTCGGCAACCTGACCGCCGACCCGGAGCTGCGCTTCACCCCGTCCGGGGCGGCTGTGGCGAACTTCACCGTCGCCTCGACCCCGCGGACGTTCGACCGCAACACCAACGAGTGGCGCGACGGCGACGCGATGTTCCTCAACTGCGCCGTCTGGCGGCAGGCCGCGGAGA
Source organism: Propionibacteriaceae bacterium (assembly GCA_035640915.1). GTDB lineage: Bacteria > Actinomycetota > Actinomycetes > Propionibacteriales > Propionibacteriaceae > Microlunatus. The sequence goes on along the minus strand of DASQVF010000465.1, from coordinate 1,483 downwards.
ACGTGGCCGAGTCGCTGCAGAAGGGCATGCGGGTGATCGTCCAGGGCCGGCTGAAGTCGCGCAGCTACGAGACCCGCGAGGGTGAGCGGCGCACCGTCTTCGAGGTCGACGTGGACGAGATCGGTCCGGCGCTCCGCTACGCCACCGCGAAGGTCAGCCGCAACGCCAGCGGCGGCGGTGGTGGCGGCGGCGGCGGCCGTTCCTACAGCGGTGGCGGCGGCAACCAGGGCGGCGGCGGTGGCTACGGCGACGACCCGTGGGCTACTGGTGGTAGCGCCGCCGGCAACCGGCCGCAGCAGAGCAATGACCCCTGGGCCACCCCCCAGAGCGAAGAACCGCCGTTCTGACCACTCAAGGGGGGACGACCCCCCTTTGAACCCCCCCGCGGCGCGCCAATAACACCCGGGCGCGCGCCAAACCCGAACACAACTTTCAGGAGCACAACCACTCATGGCCAGCACACCTCCGGCCAAGCGGGTCCCCAAGAAGAAGGCGAACCCGCTGCGCGCCGGCCAGACCATCGACTACAAGGACACCGCCACGCTGCGGAAGTTCATCTCCGAGCGCGGCAAGATTCGCGCCCGCCGGGTGACCGGGCTGTCCGTCCAGGAGCAGCGCAAGGTCGCCATCGCCATCAAGAACGCCCGCGAGGTGGCCCTGCTGCCGTACGCCTCGACGGCCCGCTGAGCAGGGGAGGGAAGAGATGAAGCTCATCCTGACCGCCCCCGTGGAGAAGCTCGGCCTGGCCGGTGACGTGGTCGAGGTCAAGGACGGCTACGGCCGCAACTACCTCGTCCCACGCGGCCTCGCCATTGCCTGGAGCCGCGGCGGTGAGAAGCAGATCGAGGGCATCAAGCGGGCCCGCGACGCCCGCGAGATCCGCGGGGTCGACCACGCTCAGCAGGTGCGGTCCGAGCTCGAGGGCCTCACTGTCGAGCTCGGCGTACGCGCGGGCGAGTCCGGCCGACTCTTCGGTGCGGTGACCCCGGCCGACGTGGTCGGCGCGATCAAGAAGGCCGGCGGGCCGTCCGTCGACAAGCGCGCGGTGCAGATCGCCAAGCCGATCAAAACCGTGGGGAGTCACACCGTCGGCGTGAAGCTGCACGACGCGGTGACGGCCCACGTGCCGGTATCGGTCGTCGCTGCTTCCTGACGGTGGCCGCATGGGCCGGTGCGACCCTCGTCGCAACCATCCGCACCTCCGCAGGCTCCGGTGCTCCCGCCAGACCCATCCACGCGCCGCGGGTTTCACCAGCCCACGCGGCCACCCCTGTTCGCCGCCGAGTGGGCCCTTTCCGTCCTGATCGCGCAGCCGACGGCCGACCCTTTGTGGTCCCGGCCGCGTAGGGTCGAGCCATGGTGCTGCTGACTGAGGACGCGCGGCAGCGGCGGCGGCGGGAAGCCCAGCGGCGGGCTGCGGTGTGTGCGCTGGTCATCGTGCTGATGATCGTCAGCGTGTTCGTGCCGACCATCGGGGTGCAGG
>DASQVF010000464.1:0-2376 GCA_035640915.1 Propionibacteriaceae bacterium | reverse complement strand
CTAGGACAGCCGGTTTCCCTACCGGGTCACGAACCCGCTGTCGTAGGCGGCGATCACCGCCTGGGTCCGGTCCCGCGCGCCGAGCTTGAGCAGCAGGCTGCTCAGGTGCGTCTTGACCGTCTCCCGGCTGAGGAACAGCTTCTCGGCGATCTCGGCGTTGGACAGGCCGGCGGCGACGAGGTGGAGGACGTCCGCCTCGCGCTCGGTCAGCTGCGGGATCGCGGCCTGGCCCCGCGGCCGTCGCGGCTGGTGCTCGGCGATCAGCCGCCGGGTGAGGTCGGGCAGGACGAGGGAGGTGCCAGTGGCGATCGTCCGGACCGCGTGCACGAGCTCGTCGGGGTGGGCGCGTTTGAGCAGGAAGCCGCTGGCTCCCGCCTGGAGGGTCCGATAGAGGTAGTCGTCGTCCTCGAACGTGGTCAGCACCAGGATCCGTGGCCGGTCGGCGTGGCCGGCCAGGATCAGGCCGGTGGCCTCGATGCCGTCCATGTCGGGCATCCGGACATCCATCAGCACGACGTCAGGTTGGGTCTGCTCGACGACGTCCAGAGCCGTCCGCCCGGTCCCGGCCTCCCCGACCACGGAGAGGTCGGGCTCGCTCTCGAAGATCAGCCGGAGCCCGGAGCGGACCAGGACGTCGTCGTCGACGATCACCAGGCGGACCTGGTCGACGTCGCTCACGCCGGCTCCCGCAGCGGCAGGGTCGCGACCAGCTCGAAGCCTCCGTCCTTCAGCGGTCGCGCCACCAGCTCACCGCCGTGGCCCACGACGCGCTCCCGAAGGCCGGCGATACCTCGACCGCCACCCGGCCCGGGTCGTGGGCCCGAACGGTCGGAGTCGGTGTTGCGTACCCGGACCAGGAGCGCGTCGTGCCTCCGGGTCACTTGGACCTCAGTCGGGGCACAGCCGGCGTGCCGGAGCACGTTGGTCGTGCCCTCCTGGATGATCCGGTACGCCAGCTGGCTGCTGCGCGCCGACGCCTGCTCGGGGTCGATCTCGACCGCCACCGTGAGGGGCAGGCCGCCGTCGGACAGTCCGCCGACCAGGGAGTCGAGATCGGTCAGGTCCGGCGCCCGGGCGTCGGAGACGAGAGCCGTCCTCGTCCCCTGGCGCCCGCCGAGCACGGCGAGCGCCTGGTCCAGCTCCGCCAGTGCGGCCCGGGTGTTGTTCTCGATGTGCGCCAGCGCTTGCAGCGCGAAGGCCGGGTCCACCGGCTGCGCAGCGGTGGCCGGGTTCCGGATGAGCGTCCGGCGGGCCGCCTCCGCCTGGAGCAGGCTCGCCGTCAGGGTGTGGCCGATGGTGTCGTGCAGCTCCCGCGCGACGCTGTTGCGGGCCGCCAGGCGGAGCGACGTCTGGTGTAGACCGGCGATCCGCTCCGCGGCGGAGACTCCCAGCAGTGTCGGCGCCGCGGCGGCCATGATCCGCACCTCGAGATCGAGGACCCGCAGCACGACGATGACCAACAGGACTACGGCGAGGAACGCATTGAAGGACAGCAACGGCGTACGTCCCCATCCGGTCCACTCGTCGTAGTCGAGCAGCAGGACGGAGAGCCCCACCCCGGACGCCACCGTGGCGACGACGCCCGCCCCGAAGAGGGTCCGTGCGGCCAGCCAGGCGACGGTGCGCCAGGTGCTGCTGGAGACGAGCAGACCACGCAGCCGGTGGACGAGACTGCCGGGCTTGCGACGCAGTCGGACCCCGTCCTCGACCTCGACGCCCAGCATCCGCCGGGTGACCCGGCGCTCGAGACCGCCCAAGGCGCGGGCCAGGGCCAGCACTACCAGAAACAGGAGCAGCCCGATGACCTGAAGGGTGGTGACCACGGCGAGGACCAGGCCGGCGAAGAGGGCGGCGTAGACCGCCGCCAGCGGGATGCTGAGGGCGGCATAGCCGATGCGGCGGAGCCGCCCCTCGCGGTGGGGCAGGAACCGTCCGGAGAACCTGGACGACACCGCCTTCCAGCGCCGGCCCCTGATGCGACTGTCCGGCCCCTCCACTCCTCGATGATGGCAGAGGGAGTGCCGGAACTCCTCCCCCGCGAGGCCCAAGAACGACCCCTCTCGCGAGGGAGGTGGAGTGCTCCTGCGGGTGATCCGCGACGAGTGCCGGAGCCAGCAGACTCCGGGCATGATCAGCGTGCGTCTGCTCACCAAGCGCTACGGCGAGGTGCTCGCCGTGGACGACCTCAGCTTCGACGTGGCCCCGGGCCGGGTCACCGGCTTTCTCGGGCCCAACGGAGCCGGCAAGTCCACGACCATGCGTGTCGTCCTGGGGCTGGACCGACCCACGTCCGGGACGGCGCTGATCAACGGCCGGCGGTTCGTCGAGCTCGCTGAGCCGCTGCGGGAGGTGGGTGGCCTGCTGGATGGCACCTCC
>DASQVF010000463.1:0-3029 GCA_035640915.1 Propionibacteriaceae bacterium | reverse complement strand
GTCGAGGGTCGCGGCGGCCTTCGCGATGATCCCGGGCGCGCGGAAGGTCACCGGCGACACCAGCGTTCCCAGCCGCAGCCGGGTGTCCAGCCCGGCCAGCAGCCCCAGAGTGACCCACGGCTCGGGGATCGGCTCCCAGGCCCGGTCCACCTGCGGGATCTGGATCAGGTGGTCCATCAGGGCGAGTCCGGCGAACCCGTACCCGTCAGCCGCCCGGGCCAGATCGACCAGCCAGCCCGTCGGGTCCTGCTCGGGCCACGGGAACCGGGACACCTGCAGAATCACCTGCGGCCGGCCGGGTCGGTGGCCTGAGCTTGTCGAAGGCCCGTCGGGCTCAGGGCCCATTCCCTCGGCCGGCAGGCCGGATTCGACCAGCACCAGGTCCCAGCCCTCGTCCTCCGCCTCGGCCACCAGCCGACGGACCCGTCGCAGCTGCTCGGTGATCACCGGCGCCGGAACCGGACGGTCCCGGTCGCGGTTCCGTTCCCGGCACAGCCGGGCCGGGGTGTCCAGGATGACCAGGACCGCGGGCAGCCCGGCGGACCTGGCCACCCGCAGGTAGTCGCGGCGGCGCTCGGGGTCGAGGCCGAGCGTGTCGATCACCGTGGCCAGGCCACGCCGGGTCCGGGCCGTGACGATCTGGTCGAGCAGGTCGAAGGCCTCGGTGGTGGCGTCCAGGTCCGCGGGTCCGCTGCCCACCACCGCTCGCAGCGCGTCGGACGAGACGATCTCAGCCCGCCGGAAGCGAAGAGCGGCCCAGGTCGACTTGCCCGATCCGGCCGCGCCGGCCAGCACCACCACGGCGGGGTCGGGCAGCCTCGGTGCGGTCATCCGGGCGCGCTCCGGTGTGGTGTTGCGCCAGTCCCGGGGGTCCACGGGGGTCGCCCCCCTTCGCCGTCCATAGGGTGAGTGTCGCAGCGCGCCGAGGGAGGAGTCGGAAATGAGCGAGCGCAGGCCCGTCGAGTGCTGGCTGACCGACATGGACGGCGTCCTGGTCCGTGAGGAGCAGGCGCTGCCCGGCGGTGGTGACTTCATCGCCGCCCTGCAGCAGCACAACCGGCGGTTCCTGGTGCTGACCAACAACTCGATCTTCACCGCCCGCGACCTGCGCGCACGGCTGCTGGCCAGCGGTATCGACGTCCCCGAGCCCTGCATCTGGACCTCGGCCATGGCCACGGCCCAGTTCCTCGCCGACCAGAGCACCGGCGGCTCGGCCTACGTGATCGGTGAGGCGGGACTGACCTCTGCCCTGCACGAGATCGGGTTCGTGCTGACCGAGCGCGACCCCGACTACGTGGTGCTGGGCGAGACCCGGACCTACTCCTTCGAGAGCATCACCCGGGCGATCCGGCTGATCGAGCGGGGAGCCCGGTTCATCGCCACCAACCCGGACGTGACCGGCCCCTCCCCCGAGGGTTCGCTGCCCGCGACCGGCTCGGTGGCGGCGCTGATCACTCAGGCCACCGGCATCAAGCCGTACTTCGTGGGCAAGCCCAACCCGCTGATGATGCGCTCGGCGCTGAACTCCATCGATGCCCACTCCGAGAGCACGGTGATGGTGGGCGACCGGATGGACACCGATGTGATTTCCGGCATCGAGGCCGGGCTGCGGACCATCCTGGTGCTGACCGGATCGACCCGCGCCGAGCAGATCGGCCTGTTCCCGTACCGACCCACCCGGGTGTGCGATTCGATCGTCGACGTGGTCCCGCTGGTCGCCGAGCTGGCGCCGGGTTAGTCGAGGATCGGATAGACGGTGGCGGCGAAGTCGCCCTCGGTGATCTTCGGGGCCGGGGTCGGCCAGGCGTACAGCGGCCAGCCCGGTTGCGACCGGTTGGTCCGGTAGGTCCAGGTCTGCTGGGGACCGCGGGCGCTGCCCGCGGCTCGGTAGGCGCCGTCCGAGGCGGTCGTGACCCGCACCCGGCGCAGCGGCGGTACCCCGGGGAAGAGCACGTCGACGCTGGTGCTGCCACGGGGGATCTCGGCCAGGTTCGTCACCACGGTGATCCGGCGACCCGGCTCCTCGAGCTGCTCCCGCCACGTGGCGGGGTCCAGGCACAGGCAGGCCGGGCCGTCGCGCGCCGACCGTGCCAGCCGGAGCGGAGTCACCCGCCAGGCCTCGTTGCGGGTCAGCTCCGGCAGCAGCCCGGGACGCGGTCCGGGCCCGCGGGTCAGCACCTCCAGGCTCCAGACGACCGAGGTCAGGCTGCCGCTGGCCAGCACCGCATCGACCTGGATCGCGAACCGCTGCCCACTGGGCTGGGCGAAGTCCACCGTCCGCCCGTTGGGCTCGACCGCCTCGACCGGCCGGGCCAGGTCGGTCTCGCCGAACGCGCTCGCCACGTCACCGATCGGGCTCACCGGTACCCGGACGAACACCGGCACCGGTGCCACGGAGACGTCGATGGTCCGGATGGTTCCCGGCAGCTCCGGATAGGCGACCTGCAGCAGCCGGGGCACGTCGAGGGCGAGGTCCTCCTCGATCAGCCGGACGGGGGTGCACAGGCAGGCGCTGCTACCGTCCCGGCTGACCAGGGGCCGGTAGACCCGCCCTGCGGGTGCGTCCACCAGCACCACGTCCCGCAGCTCCTGCAGGTTGAGGCGGAGGCCACCCGGGACGGGCTCGCCGGGCACCCCGCCGGGCGTGCTCAACGCGGTGATGCTCCAGTCGAGGACAGTTCCACCCGGCACCCGGCGCACGCCGTGGATGGCGATCCGGATCGGGATACCCGGCGGATCGACCGTCGTCCAGGTCGCGTCACCGAGCACCGGGATGGTCGCGGTGCTGTCGGGGCCCTCCGCGGTGGACCCGGTGGAGCTCGGTCCCGCTGCCGGCGTACGGCCGAACAGGCCGGGCTCGCGGTCCGCGTAGGTGCAGCCGGTGAGCAGCGCCAGCGCCAGCAGTCCGGAGCCGAGCCGGCGGCCCCGGGCGACCCGCGCACCCCTCATATCGGGATGCTATGCGCGTGGCCAGTAGTGGTGTCAGGACCTTTCGGAGTCGAGGGCCGGCGTTCTCGGCATGATCACCA
>DASQVF010000462.1:0-15500 GCA_035640915.1 Propionibacteriaceae bacterium | reverse complement strand
GTTGGACAGCTGGGCCTGGCTGGTGCCCTTGAGCAGCGGCAGCATGGTCCACTCGAACCCGTCCGGGGCCTTCTCGTTGATCTGGGTGGCCACGTAGTTGCCGGCCATGATCATCTTGTACTTGCCCGCGAAGAAGCCGGGTAGCACCTCGGTGCCGGACAGCGAGATCGAGCTGGCCGCCATCGACTTGTCGTCCAGCATCGCCTTGAGCCGGTTCGGGATCTCCAGCTCCTCCGGACCGACCTCGATGTCCGGGGTGGCCTCGTTGCCGGAGAAGAAGGTGGCGTCGAAGGCCAGTCCGGCGCTCTGGATGCCGGCGGTGGGCGACTTCAGGCCCCAGGCGAAGCCCGCCTCGTCGCCCCTGGTCAGCTTCTTGGCGTTGCTGGCCAGGTCGTCCCAGGTCCACGGTGCGTCGGCGGTCGGCAGCGCGATCCCGGCGTCCTGCAGGGCCTTGGTGTTGACGAACACCGCGTAGACCTGGGCGATGGTCGGCACGCCGGCGATCTTGCCGTCCACGGTGACCGACTTCCAGACCGACTCCGGGACGTCGGACTTGAGCTCGGCCGGGATCATCGGGCCAAGGTCGGCCAGGTAGCCCTGCCGGCTGAAGCCGGCGATGTCGGCGGCCTCGTCGTGGATCACGTCCGGTGCGGAGTTGCCGGCGAACTGGGTGACCAGCTTGTCGTGCACCGAGCCGGGGTCGACCTTCTGGTACTCGACCTGGATGTTCGGGTTGGCCGCGTTCCAGGAGTCGACGATTCCCTGGGTGGCCTGGATGGTGGGCTCCTGCAGCGCGTAGCTGGAGAAGGTGATGTTCACCGGGCCCTCCTGGCCGCCCCCGGTGTTCTCCGAGGCCGGTGGGCCGCCGCTGCCGCTGAGACAGCCGGTGGTCAGGGTCAGGGCGGCGATGCAGACGACGCCCAGGGTGGCGATGCGGTTTCTCACTGGGGGTTCCTCTCGATGGATGCGCCCTGAGCCTGTCGAAGGGCGAGGAGTGCGGCGGACATACGGATCAGCCCTTGACGGCGCCGGTGAGCATGCCCGAGATGAGCTTGCGCTGGACGATGGCGAACACGATCAGGCTCGGCAGGGTGGTGAGCAGGGCGGTCGCGGCCAGCGGCCCGAGGTTGACCGACCCCTCCGCGCCGACGTAGCGGGCCAGCAGCAGCGGCGCGGTCTGCAGGCTGGGGGTCTGGATGATCACGAGGGCGAAGAAGAACTCGTTCCACGCCGAGATGAAGGCGAACATCGAGGTGGCCACCAGCCCGGGCAGCAGCAGCGGGAAGATCACCTGCCGCAGGATGGCCACCTGGGACGCCCCGTCGGTGGCGGCGGCCTCCTCCAGGTCGGCGGGGATGGCGGCGACGTAGCCCTGCAGCATCCACAGCGTGAACGGCAGCGACCAGACGACGTAGACCAGGGTCAGCCCGGCAAGGGTGTCGATCAGGCCGAGGTTGCGCAGCACGATGAACACCGGGATCACGATGAGGATGAACGGGAACACCTGGGAAACCAGGATCCAGGCGATGGAGACCGTCCGGACCTTGCTGCGGAAGCGGGCCAGTCCGTACGCGGCGGGCAGCGCGATCACGGTGGTGATCACCGCGGTGGCGACGGCGACGATCAGCGAGTTGAGCAGCGCCTGCGGCAGCTGGTTCTGCCGCAGGGCGGTGGCGAAGTTGGCCAGCGTCCAGTCGGTCGGGAACAGCGTCGGCTCGATCCTGGTGAGCTCGAACGGCGACTTGAACGCGGTGGAGAACAGCCACAGCAGCGGGAAGCCGAGGAAGACCACGAAGCCGGCCAGTGCGGCGTACTGGGCGATCCGGGCGGGGGTTGATGTGCGCATCAGGTCGCCTCGCGCATCTGGCGCCGGAGGTAGACGACCATGATCGCCATGATCACGATCACCATCGCGTTGCCCAGCGCGGCCGCGTAGCCGAACTCGCCCTGGCCGAACGCGCGCTGGTAGGCGAACAGCATCGGCAGCAGGGTCCGGCCGCCGGGACCACCCTCGGTCAGTACGTAGACCAGGCCGAAGGAGTTGAAGTTCCAGACGAAGTCCAGCGACGTGATGGCGATGACCACCGGCTTGATCGCCGGCCAGGTGACGTTCTTGAAACGCTCCCAGGTGCCCGCGCCGTCCAGCGCGGCGGCCTCGTGCAACTCGTATGGCGTGCTCTGCAACCCGGCCAGGAGGGCGATGGTGGTCTGCGGCATGCCGGCCCAGACGCCGACCACGATCACCGCGGGCAGCGCAAGGCTGAAGCTCCCTAGCCAGTCGACGTTGCCGTCGATGATCCTCAGGTCCCGCAGGATGGCGTTGAGGATGCCGGCGTCCGGTTGGTAGATCAGCTTCCACAGGATGGCCACGATCACCGACGGCATCGCCCACGGCACCAGGGCCAGCGGGCGGACCAGCCACTGGAACCGCAACCCCGCGTTGAGCAGCAGGGCCAGGCACAGCGCCAGGACGAACTGGATCACCGTGACCCCGAACGCCCAGATCAGCCCGATCCGGAACGAGTTCCAGAACAGGTCGTCCTGGATCAGCCGGGCGTAGTTGGCGAAGCCGTTGAACGAGAAGCGGACGTCGAAGCCGGCGCGGGCGTCGGTGAAGCCCAGCCAGATGCCGTTGAGCAGTGGATAGACGCTGAACACCAGCACCGGGATCAGGCTGGGCAGGAGCAGCAGCCACATCGCCCGCTGCCTGCGCCGGCCCATGGCGCCCGGGCGGGACGACGGCTTGACCGGCTGGGTCGCCGTCTCCGTCAACGTCAGCGCCACGCCGCTCCCGAGTTGCTGTAAACGTTTACAGTGACGACATCAGCCTTCACCCGCAGTCGTCGAGCTGTCAAGAGCCGCGGCCGGATCGAAACCTCCGGCGGTGACCTCCGACTCCTCCCTGGAACTCACGTGCACGTGAGTTCCGGCAGCGATACCCAGGTTGCAATGTGGGTATCGCCGCAGGAACTCGTGTGGAGCAGCGGCCGGGTCAGTGCCGTTCGGGTGAGTCGGCCAGCAGCGCCGTGATCTGCTCGGCGGCCTCGGCCGGCAGCGGACCGAGGGTGAGGGCGTACGCGTTCTCCGCGGCCTGCTCAGGCGTACGGATGCCGGGCAGCGGGATCACGGCCGGGTGCAGGGTCCACAGGTAGCCGAGGGCGCCCTGGATCAGCGTCCGGCCGTCGGCGGTGAGCAGGCCCCGCACCCGGTCCAGCCGGTCGACCCACTCGTCGATGGCGTCGTCGTCGAAGTAGGTCCACCACGGCGTGTCCAGGCGTACGTCGCCGGGCGCGGGCCGCCGATCGCTGCTGTAGTTGCCGCTGAGCAGGCCCATGGCGAGCGGCGAGCGGGCGAACACGGCCAGGTTGTGCTCGGTAGCCAGATCCAGTACGGCCTGGGTCCAGCCGAACACGTTGAGCTGGCTCTGCACGCTCACGCAGTGCGGCGACCGGGCGAAGACCTCGATCACCTCCGGCGCATCCACGGCCGTGCCGAAGAACCGGATCTCGCCCTCGGCAACGAGCTCCTCGAGGGTGGCGACCACCGGCTCGGCCTCCGTCGCCGTGTCGGCGCCGCCGTGCAGCTGGTAGACGTCGATCGCTTCGCGGTCGAGCCGGCGCAGGCTGGCCTCGCACTCGGCTCGGATGGCGGCCGGGGTCACGTCGTTGCCGGCCCCGGTCCGGCTGGCCTCGTCGATCACCAGCCCGAACTTGGTGGCCACCACGATGGAGTCGCGGGCGGCACTCGGCAGCTGGGCCAGGGCGCGGCCGATGACGCGCTCCGAGTGGCCGGTGCCGTACGTCGGGGCGCTGTCGATCAGCGTGACGCCGGCGTCGATCGCCGTGTGCAGGGCGCGGATGCTGACGTCGTCGTCCACCTCGCCCCAGCCGGCATCGCGGCCGTCGAAGGTGAACGGCCCGCCCAGGGCCCAGGTGCCCACGCCGAGGGCGGACACGGTGAGGCCGCTACGGCCGAGTGGGCGGGTCGGAATGCTGGCAGTTCTGGTCTCCATGCCGCCAGCGTGCAACCTGGAGCGCGCTCCAAGTCAAGCGATCGACTCGTCCTTATCGCCAATCTGTCAGGTCTCCGCAGGCTATAGCGCGCGGAGACGCGAAAGGCCTCAGTCCTCGGTGTCGGCGTCGTCGGAGAAACCCGTGGTGAAGGTCTCCCGGGCGCCCGACTCGGAGGTGTCGCCGGTCTCGGCGCCGTCGATGGAGTCCGACTCACCGGCCGGGTCGGCCGAGCCGACAGGCCGACCGAGCGTGTCGCCGGCCTCGTCGCTTATCCCCGGGCTGGCGGGATCGGGGTCCAGCGGGTTGGCCTGCTCCCGCTCATCGGTTCTTTCGTAGTCCGAGCTGGTCACGAGCTTCTCCGATCGTGAATGGACGAGTACCTCTTGCCTATCACGTGGCGCTGCCCGCGGTGTCAGGACCGGTCATCGGCTCGTCAGGTTCCTCCGGGGGACGGCAACACGCCACATTTCTTCCGGCCCGCCAGGGTTGTGGATGCGCAATCCTCGGGGAATGCCCGAACTGCAGAAGCTGACCACCCTCCTGATGTTCCAGCGCGGCGACGCCGAGCAGGCCATGAACTTCTACACCGAGCTGTTCGACGACGGCGAGGTCCTCGTCGTGGACCGTTACGGCCCTGGTGAGCCGGGTCCCGAGGGCGGCGTCCAGCAGGCCGTCTTCACGGTGGCGGGTCAACAGCTGCGCTGCTTCGACAGCCCCATCCCGCACAACTTCGAGTTCACGCCATCGATGTCCCTGTTCGTGCAGTGCGCCAGCCGGGAGGAGCTGGACCGGCTCTGGACCGCGCTGGCGGAGGACGGTGTGCCACTGATGCCGCTGGACGACTACGGGTTCGGCCCGTTCGGCTGGACGAACGACCGGTTCGGGGTGTCCTGGCAGCTCGGCCTCGGCTGAGCGCCCGGGCGCAGCCCTCAGTCGGCGTCCAGGCGCAGCCTGCTGAGGAAGTCGCGGGTGGCGTCCTGCTGGGGTCGGGAGAAGATCTGCTCCGGCGGGCCCTGCTCGAGGATGCGACCGCCCGACAGGAAGCAGACGGTGTCGGCGACCTGACGGGCGAACCCCATCTCGTGGGTGGCCACGACCATGGTCATCCCTTCGTCGCGCAGCTCGCGGAGCAGGGACAGCACCTCCCAGACCAGCTCGGGGTCGAGCGCCGAGGTGACCTCGTCCAGCAGCATCAGCACCGGAGAGTTGACCAGTGCCCGGGCGATCGCCACCCGCTGCTGTTGCCCGCCGGAGAGCTGGTCCGGATGCATCGCGGCCCGGTCGGCCAGCCCGACCCGCTCCAGGATCGCCATCCCTCGTTGCCGGGCCTCCGGCCGCGGGACCTTGTGCACCCGGACCGGCGCCAGGGTGATGTTCTCGAGCACGGTCAGGTGCGGGAACAGGTTGAACGCCTGGAACACGATGCCGACCTTCGCCCGGACCCGGTCCACGTTCACCCGCGGGTCGGAGATGTCCTGGCCGTCGAGGACGATCTGGCCGTCGTCGATCACCTCGAGCCGGTTGAGGCAGCGCAGCAGCGTCGACTTGCCGGAGCCGGAGCCGCCGATGAGCACGACGCACTGCCCCCGGCCGACGGTCAGGTCAAGATCATCCAGCACCAGCCGGGGTCCGAAGGTCTTGCGGACCCCGCGGGCCTCGAGGAGCGCCACCCCGTTCGCCGGCGCGTCCTCGACACTCACAACACCGCTCCCCCGACGGCGCCGTACCAGCCCTGCCGCCGGGCGACCCAGTCGGTGATCCGGGTCAGCGGGATGGTCAGCGCCACGAACAGCACGCCGGCCACGACGTACGGGGTGAAGTTGAAGTCCCGCGCCGTCTCGATCTGGGCGGACCGGATGGCGTCGATCACGCCCAGCACGGCGATCAGCCCGGAGTCCTTCTGCAGGCTGACCAGGTCGTTGAGCAGCGGCGGCACCACCCGCCGGCCGGCCTGCGGCAGCACCACGAACCGCATCGACTGCGCGTAGGTCAGCCCGAGCGAGCGGGCGGCCGCCCGCTGCGACGGGTGGATCGACTCGATCCCGGCCCGGAACACCTCGGCGACGTACGCGCTGTAGGTCAGCACCAGCGCCGCGCCGCCGTAGATCACCGGGTTGGTCGGCATGCCCTGCAGCCGCAGCGCCGGCACGCCGAAACCAAGCAGGAAGATCACCAGCAGCAGCGGCAGCCCCCGGAACACGTCGGTGTACGCCGCCGCGAACGCCCGGACCGGCACGAACACCGGCCCGCGCAGCGTCCGCAGCACCGCGATGGCCAGGCCGAGGACCGCGATCAGCACCCCGCAGACCAGCATCACGCGGATGTTCAGCCAGAGGCCGGCGGCCACCGCCGGCAGCGCATCCCAGGCCCGCGCCGGGTCGAAGAAGGTGTCCCGGACCCTTGGCCAGCCGGGCGTCGCGGTGACGCCGGCGACCAGGGCGACCACGAGCACCACCGAGCTGACCACGGCGATGACCGTCGACCGGGTCGACTGCCGTCGCCGAAAGGCCATCCGCTCCAGCTCGAGCGCCGACGGCTGCCAGCCGCTGGTAGTCACCGGATGCGGCCGGAGCCTGTCGAAGGCTCTTCGACAGGCTCAGGGCGCATTGGCATCGGCATCAGGACAGGACGGGCGCGCCGTCCGTGCCGGCCAGCCACTGCTTCTCCAGCTGCTCCAGCGTGCCGTCGGCCTTCAGCGCGTCGACGGCCGCGCTGACGCACGCGGTGAGCGGACTGCCCTTGGCCAGCACCATCCCGAACTGGTCCGGCGTGCCCGTGCCGGGCGGCAGCTGACCGACGATCGCTCCGTTGTCGAGCTGCGCGGCCGTGATGTAGAACGCCGTCGGCAGGTCGACCACGATGCCGTCGACCTGACCGTTCTGCAGCGCCTGGACGGCGAGGTCGTTGGTGTCGTAGACCGCCGGCTTGGCCGTGGGCTGGATCTGGTCGGTGATGGCGGTGTAGGAGGTGGTACCGACCTGGGCTCCGAGCTTCGCGTCCTTGAGCGCAGCGATGGTCGTGGCGCCGTCGATCTTCGAGCCCTTGGTGGTGATCACGGTCTGGGCCACGTCGTAGTAGCCGCTGGAGAAGTCGACCGCCTGCCGCCGCTCCTCGGTGATCGAGACCTGGTTGATGTCGACGTCGAAGTTCTTCGGTCCCGGCGCGTACGCGTTGGTGAACGGCACCACGACCCAGGTCACCTCCTCACCAGCGAACCCGAGCTGCTCGGCCACCGCGTACGCCACGGCGGACTCGAAGCCCTTGCCGTTGGCCGGGTCGTCGTCGACGAACCAGGGCGAGTACGCCGGCTTGTCGGTGCCGACGGTGAACTTCCCGGCGGTGGTCAGCTGGAGCTGGTCCTTGGCGCAGGCATCGGTGCCGGGACTGCCGCCGGCGGTGGCCGAGGTGCCGGGTGCGGCCTGGTCCTCGGGTGCGCAGGCCGCGAGCGCGGCCAGGGCGAGCAGGGCCAGCGCGGCGGCGCCGCGACGCGAGGGACGAGACATGAGGCTCCCCAGGGTGCGATATCGATCTGACTGCGGCAAACCCTAGTCAGATGGGCAATCAGATCCAGCCCTGTTCACGGGCTGACCGGTACGCCTCGGCTCGGCTGGCGGCGCCCAGCTTCGCCGTGACGGCGACAAGGTAGTTGCGGACCGTGCCCGGTGACAGGAACAGCGCGCGGGCCACCTCGCGTACCGGGCGGTCGGCGCCCGCCGCCGCCAGCACCTCGGCCTCGCGCGGAGTCAGCGGTGACGGTGGCGCGGTGAGCGCATCGGCGGCCAGCACCGGGTCCACGTAGCGCTGTCCCGCGTGCACCCGGCGGATGACGTCGGCGAGCGCGGTGCCGGGCGCGCCCTTGGCCAGGAAGCCGCGGGCCCCCGACGCCAGAGCTCGGCGCAGCACCAGTGGGCGCCCGTGGCCGGTGAGGATCACCACCGGACAGGCGGGCAGCGCGCGAGCGAGCTCGGTGATCACCCCGAGCCCGTCGAGGCGGGGCATCTCGAGGTCCACCACCGCGACGTCCGGACGGTGCCTCAGGGCCTCGGCCACGGCCGCGGACCCGTCGCCGGCCGTGGCCACGACCTCGAGGTCCGGCTCCCGGCCGAGCAGGCTGACCAGGGCGTCGCGGATCAGCTCCTCGTCCTCGGCGAGCAGGACCCGGATCATCGCGCCGTGAGCTCCAGGCGGACCTCGAACCGGTTCCCCACCACGCCGGTCCGAAGCCGGGCGCCGGCCTGTGCGGCCCGCTCCGCCAACCCGGCCAGGCCCAGCCCGGCGGACTGCGGTGTCGTCGGCAACCCGTCGTTCATGATCACCAGTGTGACCGTCCCCGCCGTGCGGGTCAGGGCGAGGGACACCTGCCGTGGCTGGCTGTGCCGGAGGATGTTGGTGACCGCCTCGCGAACGGTCGCGGCGATCAGCTGGGACGCCGCCGGGTCCAGCTCCACCGGGTCCATGTCCACCACCGCGTCGACTCCGGCCGAGGCAAGCACCAGCCGGGCCGTCTCGAGCTGTTCGGCCAGGTCGACGGTGCCGTAGCCGTGGACCGCGGCCCGGACCTCCTGCAGCGTGCTGGCGGCCAGGTCGCGGATCTCCTCCGCCCCGGCCACCTCCGCCTTGAGCGCGATCAGCCCGAGGCGTTGGCCGAGGACGTCGTGCAGGTCCCGGGCGAACCGCAGCCGCTCCTGGGACACGGCCAGGTTCGCCTCCGCCTCCCGGCCCGCCTCGGCGGCGACCAGCAGCCGGAGCAGCCAGACCGCCACCTGGCCCATGGCGATCACCGTTGCCGCGATCCCCACCGTGATGAGCAGTGTCTGGACAGCCGACTGACCGGCCAGCACAGCCCCCAGAACCGCCACCGCCGCGATCCCGCCCCCCAGCGCGACGGCGGCTCGCCACCGCAGCACCAGGGGAGCCACTCCGGCGGCGAACCCGGCCAGCCAGGCCCACGGTTCCTGGCCCGGCTCCGGCCAGAGAGCGCAGACCGGCAGCAGGGCGAAGGTGGCGGCGACCACGGCACCCAGCAGCCCGGCCCGGGTGCGCTCCGCAACCCATGGAGTCACCGCAGCCCGGAGCAGCAGGACATAGGCCGCCGCGAGCAGCGCGAGCAGGATGCCGAGCAGCACGGCGGCTGCCGGTGTGGGCGGGCGGATCAGCAGAACCGGCAGGGCAACCACCCAGCCGACGTTGGTCAGCAGGACGACCAGGACCACCAGCCGGGCCCGCTGGGTGCGCGGAGGCGGAGTCGGTCGCATCCCGCTCATTGTTGTGCGAAGACGAGCTCGACGGCGATCAGGACGTCGAGTACGCCGCACCACTCGGCGTAGGAGCGCGAGACCACAGCGTCGCGGCGCAGGTGCACCAGGTCCCAGACACCGTGGCCGAACCAGCCGGCGGCCAGCACATACCGGGCCACCTCCGGTGCCACGAGGAGGCCGACCAGGGCCAGCCCGCCGAAAACCACCAGGCCGCCGGTCTGGATCAGCAGCTCACCCCGTCCCGACCGGCGGAACAGGCCGCCCACGGCGACGGCGGTGGCCAGGGCGAGGATGGCAACCGTCGGATCGATCGAGCTCTGCAGCTGAAGGCCGAAGAGCAGGGCCGCCGAGACGATCAGGATCGGCCAGCTGGCGCCGCGTCTCCGGATCACCGCGGCGACGACGTACAGCGAGGGCAGCAGCGGGAGGATCTGGCCGGCCCGCTCGGGGCCGATGCCCCAGGACACGACCTCCAGGCCGATCGCCAGGGCCGTCGGCCAGCGGCGGAGGAGGAAGCTCGCGACGGAGCGTGATCGGGTGGGAGCGGGGATCGCGGTATCGGTCACCCCTTCACCCTCGAAGTCCCGCCGCTCAACCGGCAGGTGCGTACTGTCACGACCTGGTCATGACAGCCGCACCAGTTCCTGGGCACCAGGTTGGATGCTCAGGTTCTGGCCAGCCGGTGAGGAGGGTCAGCCTCGACGGGACCGAGAGCTGAAGCGGGCGGCGCTGTGACCGCGGCCGACCGCCGACGCCGATGCTGTAGCCGAGGCCCGGCCGCGGTGAGGCTTCCCGCTCCGCTCAGACGCGGGCTTCGACCGCTCCGACGTACGCGGGGAGGACGGTCCGCGACGGTCCGGCCTACCGGCGGACGTGCTCCGCGGGGCCGTCGCCGGCACCGTGGATACGGCCGTCGGGCTGCTCCGCCGCCGCTGGCCCGGAGCCAGCTGGGCCAGGATCGGATTGGCCACCGTGTCGACCCGCGTGGTGGTCGGCCGCACACCCGCGGCCTTGGTCAGTGAACGCACGTCGCGGGCCTGGTCGTCGGTCATCAGGGTGACCACCGTGCCGGCCTTGCCGGCCCGGGCGGTGCGGCCGGAGCGGTGCAGGTAGGCCTTGTGCTCGACCGGCGGATCGGCGTGCACCACCAGCTCGACGTCGTCGACATGGATGCCCCGCGCCGCGATGTCGGTGGCCACCAAGGTGGCGACGTCGCCGGACTGGAACAGCTTCATGTTGCGATCCCGGGCGTTCTGGTTGAGGTTGCCGTGCAGCTCGACCGCTGGGATGCCCTGCGCGTTGAGCTGCCGGGTCAGCGACTTGGCCCGCGACTTGGTCCGGGTGAACACCACCATCCGGCCCGGTGCGCTGGCCAGGTCGGCCACGACCGGAGTCCGCTGAGCCAGCGGGATGTGCAGGACGTGGTGGTCCATCGCGCTCACCGGGGACTGGACCGAGTCCGCCTCGTGGGTCGCCGGTCGACGCAGGAACCGCCGGACCAGGCCGTCGACCGCACGGTCGAGCGTGGCCGAGAACAGCAACCGCTGACCGTTCGCCGGGGTCTGGCTGAGCAGTCGGGTCACCGCCGGCAGGAAGCCCAGGTCCGCCATGTGGTCGGCCTCGTCCAGCACGGTGATCTCGACGTCGGCAAGGCTGCAGACGCCCTGGGCGATCAGGTCCTCCAGCCGACCGGGACAGGCGAGGACGACGTCCACGCCGGTGCGGAGCGCCCGCACCTGGGGCGACTGGCTGACGCCGCCGAACACCGTCGTAGTGGTCAGGCCGGCGACCTGGGCCAGGGGCTTCAGGGCGGTCTCGATCTGGCCCACCAGCTCACGGGTGGGCGCCAGGATCAGAGCGCGCGGGTGGCGCGGCCGCCGGGCGGATCCCGGGCGGGACAGACGGGCAACCAGGGGGAGCAGGAACGCGTACGTCTTGCCGGAGCCGGTACGCCCGCGGCCGAGGACGTCGCGGCCGGCGACGGAGTCCGCGAGCGTGGCGGCCTGGATGGGGGTGGGAACGGTGATGCCCTGGTCGGCCAGGACGCGGGTCAGAGCCGCGGGCACGCCAAGATCAAGGAACGAAGAAACAGGCACAGACAGATATCAACTTCTCGTACGGGTGGGTCCGGATTCTCCGGATGTGGCCACATGCCCCGCGCAACGACTGAGTAGGAAACTCTGGAGGGCAGGAGCGAAGCTCAGGACCGCCGGTGACTCGTGGCGGGACGCGCCGAATCACGTAGTACCGATACTACGGCATGGCCGGTAGCGCTCCTATTCGGGCGCGGTCGGGCGCCCTCTCCTTCGCCGTGGTCGAATGCTCGCTGTGACCGAGCCGCTCGACCGACATCGCGCCGGCCGCCGAGATGCTGGGTAAGACCGGGACTGTGATCCTGCAACTCCAGCAGCCCGCCGATGCGATCCTGTCCGTCCTGGGCCAGGTTCTGGATCGGGGCGAGAACGGCGTTCCCGCGGGCCACCTGGCCGACGCGACGGCCGGGGGTCTCGGATGAGCCACCAGACCAGCTTTCCGGTGGAGCCGTGGCGGCTGCGGGAGGTCGGCCTGGACCCGACCCAGCTGGCGCGGACCGAGTCCTTGTTCGCCCTGTCCAACGGCCATATCGGCATCCGGGGCACCCTTGACGAGAGCGAGCCCAACGGCCTGCCCGGCACCTACCTCAACTCGTTCTTCGAGGCGTACCCGCTGAGCTATCCGGAGATCGGCTACGGCTACCCCGACTCCGGCCAGAGCGTGGTCAACGTCACCAACGGCAAGATCATCCGGCTGTTGGTCGACGACGAGCCGTTCGACATCCGTTACGGCCGGCTGATCCACCACGAGCGCACCCTGGACTTCCGCGCCGGCACGCTGTCCCGCGAGGCGGAGTGGGAGACGCCCGCCGGGCAGCGGGTGCGGGTACGCAGCACTCGGCTGGTCTCGCTCCGTCAGCGGGCCGTGTTGGCCATCCGCTACGAGGTGGAGCCGGTCGAGACGAGTGCCCGGGTGGTGGTCCAGTCCGAGCTGCTGGCCAACGAAGAGCTGCCCGAACCCAACGGCGAGCCCGGCGCGGACTCCGCCATCCGCACCGAGCTGATCGCCGACGGGGCCAGCGTGGAAGGGCACCGCGCCTCGATGATGCACCGCACCCCGCGCAGCGGGCTGCGGATGGCGGCGGCCGTCGACCACGTGCTTGCCGCGGAGATCGACCTCGAACCGGCGATGACTTCCAACGAGCACTGGGCCCGGCTGACCGCCGGCACCAAGCTCGAGCCCGGGCAGCGCCTCACTCTGACCAAGTTCGTCGCCTACGGCTGGTCGGCGGAGCGGACCGACATCGCGCTCAAGGACCAGGTGGAGGCCGCGCTGACCGCGGCCGTCAAGACGGGGTGGGACGATCTGCTCGCCGAGCAGCGGGAGTATCTCGAGGACTTCTGGTCCCGGGCCGACGTGGAGGTGGACGGCGACCCCGGAGTTCAGCAGGCCGTCCGGTTCGGCCTGTTCCATCTGCTCCAGGCGAGCGCCCGGGCGGAGCAGCGGGCGATCCCGGCCAAGGGCCTGACCGGGACCGGTTACGCCGGACACGCCTTCTGGGAGACCGAGGCCTTCGTGCTCCCGGTGCTGACCGCAACGGTGCCGGCCGCGACCACCGACGCGTTGCGCTGGCGGCGCTCGACCCTCTCGACCGCCCAGGACTGGGCGCGTACCCTCCGGCTGCGCGGCGCCGCCTTCGCCTGGCGGACGATCCGGGGCGAGGAGTGCGGCAGCTACTGGCCGGCCGGGACGGCGGCGTTCCACGTCAACGCCGACATCGCCGTGGCGGCCGCCCGGCAGGTCAGCTGGACCTCCGACGCCGAGTTCGACCGCGAATGCGCACTGCCCTTGCTGGTCGAGACGGCTCGACTGTGGCAGTGCCTGGGCTACGTCGGCGCGGACGGGCACTTCCATATCGACGGGGTGACCGGTCCGGACGAGTACACCGCCCTGGTGAACGACAACACCTACACCAACCTGGCCGCCGCGGCCAATCTGCGGGAGGCGGCGGCGGCCGCCGAACGCTGGCCGGATGCGGCCGCCGACCTCGGCGTGAGCGCCGAGGAGATCGCGGATTGGTGCGACAGCGCGGACCGGATGGCGGTGCCCTACGACGACGAGCGCGGCATGCCGGAGCAGGACCGCGGGTTCACCCACCGGGAGCGCTGGGACTTCGCCGCGTCCGCCGAGGAGAGCGGCTACCCGCTGCAGAAGCACGCGACCTACTTCGACCTCTACCGCAAGCAGGTCGTCAAGCAGGCCGATCTGGTGCTGGCCCTGCAGTGGTTCGGCGAACGGTTCTCTCTGGCCGAGAAGGCCGCGGCCTTCGCGTACGCCGAGGAGGTCACCGTCCGCGACTCGTCGTTGTCGGCCGCCAGTCAGGCCGTGCTCGCCGCCGAAGTCGGCCATCTCGACCTGGCCCACGCGTACCTCCGTGAGGCAGCGCTGGTCGACCTGCAGAACCGCAAGGGTGACACCGAGGACGGCCTGCACATGGCCTCACTGGCCGGTGCGTGGATCGCACTGGTCTGCGGCTTCGGCGGGCTGCGGGACCACGGCGGCCGCCTGCGGTTCGCGCCGCGGCTGCCGCCGGGCATCGACCGACTGGCGTTCGCGCTGTCCTGGCGCGGGTGCTGCGTCCATGTCGAGGTTCGCAACTCCCACGCCCGCTATGAGGTAGAGGGCGACGTCGGCGACGGGCTACCTCTCGTGCACCACGGCGAGGAGGTGACCCTGCGCGCCGGTGAGCCGCTCGAGCTGGAGGTGCCCGACCTGGAGCCGCTGACCGACCCCCCGACCCAGCCCGAGGGCCGCGCACCGGAGCCGGTGTCGGGCTGAGTCGCGGCCGTGCCGACGCCAGGCCCGACCCGGCTCTGATCAGCCGCGGACCGCGTACCGCAGGTAGACGAAGCCCCGAGCGAATCTCCGCTCATCCAGCAGGTCGAGATCCAGCCGGAGACCGTCGGGGAAGATCGCGGTCCCGCCGCCCACCACGACCGGAGCCAGGAACTGCCGCACCTCCTCGACCAGACCGGCCCGAAGGGCGTCCGCGGCCAGGGTCGGACCGCCGACGCTCAGGTCGGTGTCCGATCGGTCCTTGAGATCGCGCACCTGGTCCGGCTCGAAGGTCCGCTCGATCCGGGTCCGGGCGGTCTCGGACGCCGCGAGCGTGCCGGAGTAGACGATCTTGTCGGCGTCCTGCCAGATCCGCGCGTACTCCTGCTCCGCCGCCGAGAGGTCAGGCTGCTCGAGGGCCGTCTCCCAGTACCGCAGCACCTCATACATCCGGCGGCCCAGCAGATAGGTGCCTATCGGCCGTTCGAGCTCGTTGATGAAGGAGTGCACCTCCGCGTCCGGGGCGGCCCAGTCGAAGCTGCCGTCCGTGTCAACCACGTACCCGTCCAGGGAGGTGAGGGCGGTGTAGATCAGCCTGGCCATGGCGTCACTCCGGGACGAGCTCGTTGGCCCGGGCGATCCGGCCGATCAGCCCCGCGCTGGGCTTGACCGTGCGCGCGAAGGTGGTGCGGTCGACCGCGACGATGCCGAAGGTCGGGCGGTAGCCCATCATCCACTCGAAGTTGTCCAGCAGGCTCCACACGTAGTAGCCCCGGACGTCGAGGCCGGCCTCAATGGCGGCATGGACGGCCGACAGCGCTCCGCCGAGGTACGCGATCCGCCGCGTGTCGTCGTCGGCGGCGATGCCGTTCTCGGTCACCAGCAGTGGGACGCCCGGCGCCGAGGTCGCGGCGGCGCGGAGGCCTTCGCCGACCGCCTCCGGATAGAACTCCCAACCGGTCAGAGTCTTCTCGACGTCGTCGGGGACCGGCCGCGGACCGTCGGGTCCGATCCGGGTGCGGGTGTAGGCCTGAACCCCCAGCCAGTCGTCCGCCCTGGCCTCCTCGAGGTACCGGGTCTCCCGCGGATACGCGTACGCCGCGGCCTCCTGCTCGGCCCCCGGTTCCGGCTGGAAGCACTGGGTGGCGACGGCCCAGCCGACCTGCGGCCCGCCCCAGGAGCGGATGATCTCGACGGCCCGGTGGTGAGCGGCGACGACGGCGTCGGCGACCACCGGATCCGGCGCGGGCAGGCCCGCCGCCGGGGCCTCGGGCTGGCCGAGGTTGGCGAAGCTGGCCACGATGTTGGGCTCGTTGATAGTGCACACGTACGGAACGTCGCGCTCCAGGATCGGCCGGAC
>DASQVF010000461.1:0-8948 GCA_035640915.1 Propionibacteriaceae bacterium | reverse complement strand
CCGCTGCCGCCGGTTCACCGGGGGTCGGCGCGACGGCCGCCAGGTCGGCTCCGTCGCCGACCAACCCGGCCCGGGCCGAGCAGGTCCGTCCGGATGCCGCGCCGATCAGCGCACCGCGGTCCAGCGCGCCCCCCGCCCCTGTGGCCGGTGGCCCGGCGCCCAGCGCTCGCACCACCGGCAGGGCGCCGTCGTCACAACCGAACCCGGGCCCCAGCGCGAGCCGGACCGCACCACCCTCCGCGGGGGCGCGGACCTTCGGTCCGCCGGCCTCCGGCCCGGCAGCGATGCCGCAGCCGGGGCCGACGGCCGGACCGTCGACCACCGGTGGCGGCGGCAGCGCGCCGCCGCTCTACCGCACCGCACAACCGCTCACCGCCCCGACCCAGCCGGTCGCTCCGGGTGCTCCCGGTGCCGGTGCGCCGGGCGCCCGGCCGACGGCCGGAGCCACCGCGGCGCAGACCACCGGTCCGGACGCGCTGGCCACCGGCAAGCCGAAGGCGGGCATCGCCCGGCGTACCCGGAAGGCTCGGTTGCGCCTGTCCCGGCTGGATCCGTGGTCGGTGATGAAGACGTCGTTCCTGTTCTCGATCGCCGCCGGCATCATGTTGGTGGTCGCCACCTACGCGGTGTGGACGGTGCTGAGCACCTCCGGCCTGTTCCCGGCGATCAACGAGATCGTGGCCAGCGTGGTCTCCACCCCGGGCGACACCACGCCGTTCCGGATCGAGGAGTACATCAACACCAGCAAGGTGCTCGGCGTGGCCGCGCTGATCGCCTGTGTCGACGTGGTCATCTTCACCGCGCTCGCCACACTGGGGTCGTTCCTGTACAACCTGGCCGCCACCGTGCTCGGGGGCCTGGAGATCACCCTCGCCGAGGACTGACTCCTACCCGCACTCACAGTTGCGCCCTCTTCTTCACCTTGCGGCCGATACAACGGCCGCAACGACGAGAAGAGGGCGCAACTGTTTGGTGAGGGCCGGCGGCCCGCCTACTTGTTGGTGCCCTGCGACACCGAGCCCTGCAGCTGACGCTGGAAGATCAGGTAGACGATCAGCACCGGCACCACGGTGATCACCACGGCGGCGAACAAGGCCCCGAAGTCGACCGAGTAGCCGGCCTGGGAGGCGAAGGACGCCATGCCCTGGGTCAGCACGTAGTTCTCGGTGTTGGTGTTCAGGGCGACCGGCAGCAGGAACTGGTTCCACAGCCCGACGAAGTTCAGGATCGCCACGGTGGCCAGGCCGGGCCTCGCCATCGGCAGCATGATCTGGAAGAAGATCCGCCACTCCCCGGCGCCGTCCATCGCCGCCGCCTCCGCGATCGACCGCGACAGCGTCCGGAAGAACGCGTACAGGAAGAACACCGTGAACGGGAACGCGAACGCCGCGTAGGTCAGAATCAGCCCCGGCAACGTGTTCAGCAGCCCCAATCCCCGCAGCACGAAGAACAGCGGCACGATCGCCAGGAACACCGGGAACGTCAGCCCGGCCAGCATCAGGTAGTAGAGCAGCCGGCTGCCCGGGAACCGGAACCGCGCCAGCACGTACGCCGACATCGACCCGAACAGCATGGTCAGGATCAGCGCACCGAACACCACGATCACCGAGTTGAGGAAGAAGCTGCCGATCCCCGCGGTGGTCCAGGCGTTCCGGTAGTTGTCGAAGTTCCAGTTCGCCGGCAGGGCGAAGGGTGACGCGAAGATCTCCGAGCTCGTCTTGAACGACGACATCAGGACCCAGAGCAGCGGTACCACGACCAGCAGCGACCAGATGACCAGGACTGTGTGCGACATGGCCCCGACGACCTTGTCGCCGGTGCTCGCCGGGCCCGGACCGGAATCGGCAACGGCAGCACCGGCGTCGGTCATGGACCCGATCGATCGGCCGCGGACGTCGGTGGACACGTCGGTCATTCGCCCACCTCGCTCGTGCCGCCGGTCAGCCGATTGACACCGAAGACCAGGCCCGCGTACGCCAGCGTGATCACCGCGAGCACCACGCCCATGGCGCAGGCGTAGCCGAACTGTCCCTTGGTGAAGGCGGTGGTGAACAGTTGCTGGGACATCACCAGGGTCGAGTTCTCCGGTCCGCCGCCGGGCGCGAGGGCGGCCACGTAGACGAAGGCGTCCAGGGCCAGGATGCCCATGTAGATGTACGCGGTCTGCACGTTGTCCCGGATCAGCGGGAGCGTGATCGAGGTCGCGGTTCGGAAGCGTCCCGCCCCGTCGACCCGGGCCGCCTCATAGATCTCGGCCGGCACGCCCTTGATGGCGGCGATGAACAGCACCATGTAGAAGCCGACCAGGCCCCAGATGATGGCGAACATCACCGCATACCGCGCGGTCCGCACGTCGCCCAGCCAGGCGAACGCCTGGAACTGCTCCAGCCCGAGCGCCGTCAGCACCCCGTTGAGCAGACCGCTGTTCGGGTCGTAGACGGACGCCCAGATCAGCCCGATCACGATGGCCGGCACCACGTAGGGGAAGAAGGAGACCACCCGATAGGCGCTGGAGTACCGGAGCCCCCGGATCTGACCGCGGCTGGGCCCGCCGATGGTGACCAGAGAGGCGAAGATCAACGCGATCGTCACGGTCACGGTGGGCAGCACGATCGCCAGGATGATGCAGTTGACGACGGACTTCAGGAAGGTGCTGTCGTTCACCAGCTTGACGTAGTTGCCCAGGCCGATGAACGGGATCTCCGGTGAGAAGCCGGTCCAGCTGGTCAGGGAGTAGTACGCGGCCTGCGCGAAGGGCGACACGACGAAGGTGAGGTAGCCCGCCACCGGGATGACCAGGAACACCACAAAGAAGCTGATCCGGTCGAACGTGAGGTTACGCCGGCGCCAGCCCGGGGACGCGAGGACCCTGAATCCCGTCGGCTTGCGCCCTGAGCCTGTCGAAGGACCTTCGACAAGCTCAGGCCGCACGCCTACGGTCACGCGCGCTCCCGTGGGTTGTTGTGCGCGCGGCGGGGGTTCACGGGGATCGCCCCCTTTGCGGTGAACCTCCCCATGATCACGAGACCTCGACCTTCTTGATCGAGTCGTCCTTGGCGACCTTGTCGGTGATCGCCTGCAGGCCCTTGGTCAGGTCGGCCACGCTCGAGCCGCCCTGCAGGAACGTGTTCCACAGCACCAGCATGTCGGGGTTGATGCCGTACAGGTCGACGAAGTTCCAGGAGAAGATGTTGTCCCCCGCCGCCTCGAGCATCTGCACCTGCGACTGCAGCGCGGTCGAGCCGAACCCGTCCGGCGGCACCGTGCCCTTGACGATGGTCGAGGACAGCTTCGTCTTGGCGAAGTTCACCGCGGCTTCCTTGGACAGCATTGCCCGCATGAACTCCTTGCCGCCGGCGACGTTCTTGCCCTGCGACGGGACCAGGTAGCCCTCACCCGCGGTGGAGTGCAGCGCCTCCCAGGGCAGCGCGGAGTCACTGGACACCACCGGCTCGGGCGCGCCGGTCATCTTGAAGCCCTCCTTGGTCTGCTTCTTCATCTCGTTCTCGATCCAGCTACCCGAGGGGTAGAGGATGAAGTCCTCGGCCTCGCTCCACTGTGCCTGCGCTGCCGTGAACTGCGTTCCCGCTCCGCCCGGCTTCACGTAGCCGGCATCGATGATCTTCTTCAGCCCGTTGAAGACCCCCTGGACCGGCTCGGAGGACCAGCAGTCCGGCTTGAGGTTCTCCAGGGCCAGCCGCACCTCGTCGCCGCCCTGCTTGATCGCCCCGGCGATCGCCATCGTCTGGTAGTAGGTCGCGGCCTCCTTGCCCCAGCCCAGCAGGTACTTGTTCTTGCCCTTCGCCTCCTCGCCGAGAGCCAGCATCTCGTCGTAGGTCTTGGGCACGGTCCAGCCCTCCTGCTCGAACAGGGCGGCGGAGTACCAGATCGCGTACACCGTCAGCACGTAGTTCAACTGGACGAACTTGCCGTCGAAGGTGCCCGGCTCCGTCACGCCGGCGTAGAGGGTGTCCTTGATGGGGGTGCCCTCGTAGTTGTTGGCCTCGATGACGTCGGTCAGGTCCTCCAGCTGGTCCCGGATGGTGTTGATGCCGATCAGGCCCGCGCCGCTGTTGTCGATCACGTCCGGCGGGTTGCCGGCGACGAAGCGCGGCTGCAGAGTCTGCGCGATGTTGGTCGCCGGGGTGACCTTCACGGTGGACCCGGCCTGCAGTTTCTCGACCTGCTGGCCCGCGAACTCGGCGTAGTCGACCCCGTAGCCGCCGTTGAAGATGACGGCGTCCACGGTGGAGTTGGCCGGCATGCCGAACGGGTTGGTGTCGCTGGCCGGGCCGGGAGCCGAGGAGGCCCCCCCGGGTGGGGTCGTGCCCGTGCCCGAACTGGCGCATGCGGCCAGCGACCCGGTCGTGGCCAGAGCCGCGAGCCCCAGGGAGCCGCGGAGGAAGTCGCGCCGCTGCAGCGGCCGGTCGGTGATGCTCATGTGATGTGCCTCCAGGTTTCACTTATCAGTGGGATGGGTGGTTGTCGAGTGGGTGAAGGCGGCCCGGTCAGGTGCCGCGGCGGATCCGGCCCTCGTACTTCGCTTCGAGCTTCGAGTTGTGCTCGTCGCCGCCCGGGATGTTGGCGGACAGGTAGAGCGGCGGAACGTCGCCGGTCGCGGCGATCCGCTCGGCGACGCCGATGGTCAGCAGCTGGGCGATGAAGGCGCTGGTGATCGAGGAGACCGATCCGACCGGTACGGATATGCGCCCTGAGCTTGTCGAAGGGCGTGTGCTGGGGGCTTCGACAGGCTCAGCCCGCATCGATGACGGAAGCGCCAGGGTCGCATCGCCGTACGGAGCCAGGTTGTCGATCACCACGTCGGCCACGTCGCGCAGTCGCTGCCCGCTGGGGTGCTTGGGCTGGACGGCCATGGTGTGCTCCAGCGACGTCACCGCGATCACCGGGTGTCCGTGCTCCTTGGCCAGCAGCGCCATCCCGACGATCGAGCCGTTGACCCCGGAGTTGGACGCGATGACGAACACGTCGCCGGGGTTGATGGTGGAGACGGCCCAGAGGTCCTCGGCGACGTTCGGGTTGCGCTCCATGCTGGATCCGCCAAGGGTGTCGAGGTCGTAGTCGCCCCGAAGCACGAGGTCGCGGAGCGCGATCTTGGTGGTGGGGATCAGGCCGCCGGCCCGGCCGGCGATTTCCATGGCGAAGGCCTCGGAGTGGCCGGTGCCGAACGCCTGGATCACCGCGCCCGCCTGGATCGCCTCGGTGAGCAGAGCGATCGCCTCGTCCAGCCCGCCTTCCGCGGCCAGGGCGGCGATCCGGTCCAACCGCGTACGCACCTCGGTGGCGAAGTCGGCGGCCAGGGTGCGGGAAGTCTCGATGGTGGTCACGACGTCCGTCCTACGGTGGAGAGCGGGCTGCGGCGGGGGCGCCGGTGCGAGGCGACGGCCCGGGCCGAGGCGGCGAGTCTGGCGCTGGAGCGGTCGAAGTTCTGCTGGGCGACCAGCAGGTAGAGCAGGTCGAGGACCAGCAGCTGACCGTGCTTGGCGGAGAGGTCGTCGGGCTGCAGGAACTGCTCGTGCACCGACGTCACGATGCACCGATCGGCGAGCTCGGCCAGCGGGGAGGCCGGGTTGTTGGTGATGGCCACCGTGAACGCGCCGGCCTGGCCGGCCTCGGTGAGCATCTGGATGATCTCCTCGGTGCGCCCGGTGGTGGAGATGCCGATCGCCACCGTGTCGACGTCCTGGATGGCCGCGCTGGTCAGGCCGGTGTGAACCTCGGACCATGCGTAGGCCCGGATGCCGATCCGGTAGAGCCGGCCCTGCAGCTCCTCGGCCAGCACCGCGCTGCCGGCGACGCCGTAGATGTCCACCTGGGCGCTGACGGCGATCCGCCGGGACACCTCGGTCATCACCGCCAGGTCGATGGCCGAGGTCGCCTCGCGCAGCGTCCGGGTGTGGCCGCCGATCAGCATCCGGAGCAGGGCCTCCGGCGAGTCCTCCGGACCGAACCCGCGCCCGATCTCGGTCGTCCAGGAGTCCAGCGACGCGCTCCGCCCCACGTCGGTGGCGCTGCTGACCCGCAGGTCGACGTACCCGGAGTAGCCGAGCATTCGGCAGAAACGGGTTACGGTGGCCGGGGAGGTGCCCGCCTGCTCGGCTAGCTCACCGATGGAGAGGGTCAGCGGAGCCTGGGGGTTGCGCAGCAGGTAGTCGGCGACCCGGGCCAGGGCCAGTGGCATCTCCGGCAGAACCGCCCGGATCCGGTCCCCGACAAGGGGGGCCTGCTCACGGGTCACCGCGGCCCGTTTCTCCGTGAGAATGAGTATCGCCCTCCCCCGACCTACCTGAAAATCTGTCTTAAGGTACTGTAAGGGTCCGCCGCGAGCAACCACCTGATCGAAGGCGAGACCGAATGTTTATCGCCGGGGATGCCGGCGGCACCAGCACCCGCGCCGTGGCGCTCGATGCGACTGGCGAAGTATTGGGTTACGGCCGGTCCGGCGGCGGCAATCCGACGTCCGCCGGGGTTACCGGGGCGGTGGCGGCGATCGGCGCTGCCGTCGAGGGCGCTCTCGCTCGGCTCTCCGCCGGCGAGGTGGAGGCTGTGGTTCTCGCCCTGGCCGGGGAGCGGACCGACGCGTTCCTGACCCAGCTCACCGAATGCCTCGACCGGCTCGGTCTGCGGCCGGCGGTGCTGCAGCCCGACCTGCTGGCCATGTTCCACTCAGGGACCTACCGGCTCGACGGGTACGGAGTGATCGCCGGCACGGGCAGTATCGCCGCGCGGATCCGGGACGGCGAGCTGGACCGGGTGGTCGGCGGCAAGGGGTGGCTGCTCGGTGACGCCGGCAGCGGTTTCTGGATCGGGCACCAGGTGGCCCGGGCGGTGGTATCCGCGCTGGACGGTCAGGGGCCGGCAACGGCGCTGACGTCGTTGGTGCTGAGTGCGCTGGGTATCTCGGCCGAGCCGGCGAGGTCAGCAGTGCGGCAGTTGGTGTCCGCGCTCTACGCCCGCCGGCCGGTGCAGCTGGCCGAGTTCGCTCCGCTGGCGTTCGCGGCGTACGAGGATCCGGTGGCCCGGGCGATTCTCGCCGAGGCGGCCGATGCGCTGGCTGACCTGCTGGCCACCGTGCAGGAGCCCGGGCTTGGCGGGCCGGTCGTCCTCGGTGGCAGCGTGCTGGTCCGCGGCTTCCTGCCCGGTCCGGCCGAGCTGTGGGACCGGCTGAAGCTGCCCGAGGAGGTGGTCACGGCCAGTGACGGAGTGGTGGGCGCGGCCGTCCTGGCTCTCCGCGGCGCCGGGATCACCGTGGACGAGGACCTGTTCACCCGCGTCCGACGCCAGCTGGCCGACAACGTGGGGGATCCTGCCCCGTAGTCGGCGCAGGATCCCACACGATCTTGGCCGAGTTGGTCAGAAGCGCTGCCAGTCCGGCTTGTTCGCGTACGTGTGCTTGTAGTAGTCGCGCAGCGTCAGGTCGGCGGCGGCGGCCTCGTCGATGATCACGTACGCGTCCGGGTGGAACTGCAGGATCGAGCCGGGGCACATGCTGCTCACCGGGCCCTCCACCGCACCGGCGATCGCCGCCGCCTTGGCCTCGCCCTGGGCGACCAGCAGCAGCTCGCGGGCGTCCATGATGGTGCCCAGCCCCTGGGTCACGCAGTGGGTGGGGACCTCGTCCGGGTGGGAGAAGAACCGGGCGTTGTCGGCGCGGGTCTGCGGAGCGAGGGTCTTGATCCGGGTGCGGGAGGCGAACGACGAGGTCGGTTCGTTGAAGCCGATGTGTCCGTTGGCCCCGATGCCGAGGATCTGGATGTCCACGCCGCCGAGGTCGCGGATCGTCGCCTCGTACGCCGCGCAGGCGGCCGGGATGTCGGCGGCCCGACCGTCGGGCACGAAGACGTTGCCGGGGTCCAGGCCGAGCGGCCGGGTCACCTGACGGGTGATCACCGAGAGGTAGGACTCCGGGTGGTCGGCGGGGATGCCGACGTACTCGTCCAGCGCCACCCCGCGGACCTGACGGGCGTCCAGGGTCCCGGCCTCGACCTGGGCGGCGAGCTCGGCGTAAATCGCAAGTGGTGAGGAGCCGGTGGCCAGGCCGACCACGGCGGTCGGCCTCCGGTTGATCACCTGGGCGATCTTGCGGGCGGCCAGCCGGCCCACCTCGGCCGGCGTCGGCAGGATGACGATCTCCATCGCGGCCTCAACCTAGCCGCAGCAGCTCGAGCAGCGCGCGGCCCAGCAGCGGCGAGGCGCCGAACGTAGCCACATCGGCGTACTGGCGACCCGGCGACGGCCAGCCCATGTCGACCACCAGGACCCGTCCGTGCTCGGCGCGGAGCCGGTCCACCGCGGCCCGGGCGAAGGCGTGCCGGTGGATGTCCTGGCCGACGACCAGCACGGCCTCACCGAGGACCGGGGTCGGCGGGAGAGGGTGGTCCGCCGTCACGACGATCTCGGACGCGGTCGGTGGCGGGCCCCAGGGGGTCGGTCCCGCGGCCATGTTGCGCCGGGCCTGCAGGCGAACCAGAGTGACGGCGGCGGGTGAGCGAGGCCGCCAGGTGTCGATCGCTGGTTGTACGTCGAAGGTCCTGATCAGCTGATCAGGTCCACCCGCCCAGATGCGGCCTGAGCCGGTCAAAGGCCCTTCGACAAGCTCAGGGGGCAACGCCTCGCTCGCCAGGTCCTCGGCGAGGGCCAGCACCCGATCCGTCGCCTCCGCGATCCTGGCCGGCGCGACGCCTCCGCCGGCCACCGCCTGCTCGATGGCGGACAGCTCGGCGTCGGTGTTGTTGGTCCCGAGGCAGAGCAGGTCGCACCCGGCGGCCAGTGATCGGGCGGCCGTTTCGCCGATGCCGCCGCGGGTCTGGACGCCGGCCATGTCCAGCGCGTCACTGACGATCACCCCGTCGAAGCCAAGCTCGGTGCGGAGCAGCCCGCCGAGGATGGGATTGCTCAGGGTGGCCGGCTGCTCGGCGTCGAGCTGGGGG
>DASQVF010000460.1:0-8822 GCA_035640915.1 Propionibacteriaceae bacterium | reverse complement strand
GTTCTGCTGTGCCCGGCCCCGTCAGTTGACGGTCGCCGATGGCACCTTCGAGACCTGGTCCCAGACGAAGGTGACCTCCGACTCCGCATCCAGCGACAGCGCGATGTTCGATCCTCCCGCTGCACCGCCGGCCCCGTAGTTGACGTCCCAGCTGTCGTCGACCGCGATCTTCCACTCGTAGTCCCCGGCCGGGAGCGTCACCGTCTTCTTCCACAGGCCGTCACTGGTGTCGAAGGTCAGGTCGCTCGCGTCACACGCCGGGTCCCAGTCGGTGGCGCAGCCCATCTCGCTCTGGAGCGATCCGGCGACCGTGGCACTCGCCACCAGCGGAACGGGGGCCACCCGGTTCACGGTACGCACCGGGCTGACCACGCGAGTGCCGTCCGGCTCGCGCAGGATGGCCCGGTACTGCAGCGTCGTCCCCACCGGCACGTCGGAGAGGTCGTCGTAGTAGCTGTAGACCGGCGAGGAGTCGTCGGTCCGCACGTTCTCCCAGTCGCCGTTGTCCACCCGACGCTGGATCCGGACCACGTGGCTGGCCCGCTCGGGATCGGCGAGCACCCGCACCTCGATCGTGCCGAACACACCGGCGCCCTCCGTGGGCAGCTTGATGGTGAGCTCCGGCGGCGGGACGGTCGCCTGCCGCTGACCGCTGACGGCGGTCTTCCCAGCGCTGTTGCGGACCACC
This sequence comes from Propionibacteriaceae bacterium, assembly GCA_035640915.1. Classification (GTDB taxonomy): domain Bacteria; phylum Actinomycetota; class Actinomycetes; order Propionibacteriales; family Propionibacteriaceae; genus Microlunatus. Next base: position 8,134 of record DASQVF010000460.1, on the reverse strand, counting down.
GCGCGGTAGGCCACCCTGTCGCCGTCGTCGAGCGAGGTGACGTCGTGGAACACCCGGTACGGACGCGTGTCGTCGGTGCCGATCGGCCTCCAGCCGCCGCGGCCGGTCTTGGCGTAGAAGGTCACCTCGTTGAACCCCGCGCCGCTCACGTTGGCCGAGACGAGCATCCGGGAGTTGGTCTCCTCCGCCGGCCGGGGCCGGTCCAGCGAGATCCGCGGGGCGGCTTGCGGGCGCGGGATCCGCTGCACCGACCTGTACACCGTGGTGGACAGGGCGGGCAGCGTGACCGAGAGCCGGCGGTTGCTGTCGGAGACCCGCCGCTGCGGGCCCTCCCCGTAGACCTTGGTGAAGGCGCCGTTCGCGACGTAGGTCGGGATGGCGGCGGTCTTGGCCGACTCGCTGTTGTTTAGCACCACGACGTACTCGTGCTGCTGGCTCCGCAGCAGGCGGGAGAAGGCGTAGATCCCGGACTGGACGCTGGAGTACCGGTCCTGGTGCGCGCCGTTGCGCAACGCCGGGTGGTCCTTGGTCAGCCGGGCCAGCGAACCGATCTTGGTGTAGAGGGGATGGTTCGGGTTGAAGTTGTCCTGGGCATGGGTGCGGTCCGTCGCCAGCAGGTCATCGTCGAGGTAGTCCGGGACCTGGCTGGCGAACATCGTCTGCCGCGCCACCTGGTCGCCACCGGTGCCGGTGAAGCCCTGCTCGTCGCCGTAGTAGACGACCGGGTTGCCGCGTGAGAAGTACATCAGCTCGTGGGCGAGCCGGTCCCGAGCCACCAGCTCGCTCTCCGAGGCGCCGGCGTTGTCGGCGGAAACGAAGTAGCCGATCCGGCCCATGTCGTGGTTCCCGAGGAAGGTGGGCAGCTGGTAGACGTTGGAGTCCGCGTCGGTGTACCAGTCGTCGTCACGGAAGAAGGTGCCCAGCTGGCTCGTCGGCTGGCTCTGCGAGGCGAACTTCCGGGCCGCGTCCTGGAACGGGAAGTCCAGCACGGACTGCATCCGATTGCGGGTGGTGAACTGCGAGGTGAACGGCCGGGTGGTGTCGAAGACCTCGCCGAACATGAAGAACTCGCTCTTGCCCTGGCTACGCGCGTACGCGAGCACCTCCGGCCCGAACTTCTGCCAGAACTCGTCGTTGACGTGCTTCATGGTGTCGATCCGGAAGCCGTCGATGCCCATCTCGCGGATCCAGGTCTGGTAGATGTCGATCATCCCGTCGACCACCCGGGGATGCTCGGTGAACAGGTCGTCGAGCCCGAAGAAGTCCCCGTAGAAGGAGTCCTCGTCGACGAAGGTGGTGTTGCCACGGTTGTGGTAGAGCCGGACGTCGTTGAGCCAGCCCGGCACCTTGAGGTTCTCCTCGCCGGCCTCGAGCACCGGGGTGTAGGGGAAGGAGGTTTCCGGGTCGAGCGGCGGGAACCGGTCGGTTCCGGCGTAGTCCCGGTCGTCGAACGGCCGGCCGGATGCCGTCCGGTACGGCTCGACGTCCTTGGGCACGTACGCGGTCCGCGCGCCCTCCTCGTAGCCGATGACGTCCGCGGTGTGGTTGGTGATGATGTCGAAGTAGACCTTCATGCCCCGTGTGTGCGCCGCGTCCACCAGGGCCCGCAGCTCGGCGTTGGTGCCCAGGTGCGGGTCGATCTGGGTGAAGTCGGTGATCCAGTAGCCGTGATAGCCGGCCGAGGGCCCGTCCTCGAGCTGTACCGCCTTGTTCTTGAAGCTGGGCGTCAGCCAGATGGAGGTCGTGCCCAGGCCACGGATGTAGTCGATCCGGTCCAACAGCCCCTTCAGGTCCCCGCCCTGGTAGAAGCCCTTGTCGGTGGGGTCGAAGCCGTGCTGCAGCCGGTCACCCGGGATGCCGCCGGTGTCGTTGCTTCTGTCGCCGTTGGCGAACCGGTCGGCCATGACGAAGTAGAACGTCTCGTCGGTCACCGGTGCCCGCAGGGAGTGCCTGGCCTGAAGCCCACGGCTCCCGCCCGAACCGCCCCCGTTGGGAGCCGCGGCGACCGGTGCCGCACCGGAACCGGTGGTCGAGCCGGAACCGGTGGTCGGACCGGCGCCGGCCAGCGTCACCGCCGGTCCGATGCTGACCGCGATGGCCAGTCCGGCGGCGAGCAAGGGGGCTGCGGTACGGCGAAGGGACATGCCCGGCTCCTCCACGTCGAGGCAAACATTCCAAAGCGAATCCTGGCCGCGGTGTGTTGTCAAGGACCGAACGGAGAGGCTCGCCGCAGCAAGGTGCGGCGACGCCTAGACCGGAATCTCCACCACGGCCCGGGTTCCCGGCCCGTCGGGCTGCGGCCCGAGGGTGAACGAGCCCTCCAGCTCGGCAACCAGGGTGGTCACGATCGACAGGCCGAGGCTGCGTGACGTAGCGAGGTCGAAGCCCTCCGGCAGCCCACGACCGTCGTCGCTGATCTCGACGCGGAGTCGCCCGTCCGCCGCGGTGGGTACCACGCGAACCTCTCCGGACTGCGCGGCGAGGCCGTGCTCGACCGCGTTCTGGCACAGCTCGGTGATGATCATGGCCAGACTGGTGGCCACGTCGGCGGACAGCAGGCCGAAGCTGCCGCGGCGGACCGCGGAGACGCCACCCCAGGAGGCGGCGACATCGCCGACCATCCGCAGCAGACCGTCGGCGACCCGGTCGAACTCGACGATCTCGTCGAAGGCCTGGGCCAAGGTCTCGTGCACGATGGCGATCGAGGAGACCCGGGACATGGCGTCGTTCAGGGCGACCCGCGCCTCCGGTGAGGAGATGCGGCGGGCCTGCATCCGGAGCAGCGCGGCAACGGTCTGCAGGTTGTTCTTGACCCGGTGGTGGATCTCCCGGATCGTGGCGTCCTTGGTGACCAGGAGCCGCTCTTTGCTGCGGAGGTCGCTGACGTCGCGGCAGAGGACGATCGCCCCTACCCGCTCCCGGTCCACCCGCAGCGGCAGGACCCGCACCATCAGGTGCGCGTTGCCGAAGACCAGCTCGGTCCTCCTGGCGCTTCGTCCGGACAGGACCGACGCCACCGAGTCGTCGACCGGCCCAGGCCCGGCCGGGATCAACGCGGCGGTCAGGTCGGGCAGATGCTCGTCGACGAGGTCGCCGATCAGGCCCAGTCGGCGGTAGGCGCTCAACGCGTTCGGGCTGGCGTACTGGACATTGCCCGCGGCGTCGATGCGGATGAACCCGTCCCCGACGCGGGGGTTGAAGGCGAGATGGGTGACGTCGTCGGGCAGTGGGAAGGCGCCGACGGAGATCATGGTGGCCAGCTGGGCCGCGCTCGCCAGATAGGCCTGTTCGAGGAAGCTGGGCGCCCGCTCGCCCAGCTGGCTCTTGTGCTGCTCGACCACCGCGATCACCCGATCTCCCCGCTTGACCGGGATCGCGTGCACCTCCACCGGGATGCCGGCGAGAAGCTTGGCCTCGCTGGTCTGGGTGATCACGCCGCTGACGAAGGCGCCGGAAACCAGGTGCTCCGGTGAGTAGGCGATCAGGTCGCCGACCACGTCGTCGAACAGCGAGGTCGGGCCGGTGGTCGGCCGGATCTGGGCGGCCGCCCAGTAGACGTTGGGGTCCCGGTCCGGGACCCAGAGGACCAGGTCGGAGAAGCTCAGGTCCGCGAACAGGTGCCATTCGGAGACCAGCAGACGCAGCCACCTCTGGTCGTCCTCGGACAGGTCGGTTCGTCCGGTGACGATCTCCGACATCGTTGGCACAGAACAACCCTAGGCGCCCGCCCGGCGGCTACTTCTTGACGTCCGACCCACCAATGGCCAGGGTGGGACCGACCTACACCGCTGTGGCTCAGGAGGAACTCTGGTGAGTGATCAACCGCCTACCGAGCGAGACCCGCGCACCCGACTGACCCCGACCAAGATCGTGGTCTCGGTCATCCTGCTGGTGGCGATCGTGGTACCGCTGCTGGTCCCGACCTACGACCAGAAGGAGCCCACGTTGTTCGGGTTCCCGTTCTTCTACTGGTACCAGCTGCTCTGGGTGTTCCTGTGCGCCGGGCTCTGCGGGCTCAGCTTCTGGCTGCTGAAGCGGGAGCGGGACGCCCTCCGCCGCGAGCTCGGTGAGGTGGAGCAGTGAACATCAACTGGGTGGCCCTGGTCGTCCTCGTGCTGCTGTTCCTGCTGGTCACTGTGATGGGCTTCCAGGCCGCCCGGTGGCGGCGTCCGAAGGAGATGGCCTCGCTGCACGAGTGGGGTCTGGGCGGGAAGAGCTTCGGCACGGTGACCACCTGGTTCCTGCTCGGCGGCGACCTCTACACCGCCTACACCTTCATCGCGGTGCCGGCGGCGATGTGGGCGACCGGCGCGGTGTCGGGGTTCTTCGCGGTCCCGTACACGATCGTGCTCTACCCGATCATCTTCTACTTCCTCGGCCGGATGTGGTCGGTCGCCCACCGGCACGGTTACGTGACCACCGCCGACATCGTGCAGGGCCGCTACGGCACCCGCAGCCTGAGTCTCGCCGTTGCGCTCACCGGGATCCTGGCCACGATGCCCTACATCGCCCTGCAGCTGGTCGGCATCCAGGCCGTGCTCGAGGTGGTGGGGGTGGGCGGGGAGAGCCTGCTGGCCCGCGACCTGCCGCTGCTGATCGCCTTCGCCGTGCTGGCCGCGTACACCTACTCCTCCGGGCTGCGGGCACCGGCCCTGATCGCTTTCGTCAAGGACACCCTGATCTACCTGGTGATCGCGGTGGCGGTGATCTACCTGCCGCTGAAGTTCGGCGGCTGGGGCGGGATCTTCGACGCGGCCGAGGCCAAGATGGCCGCACCGTCGGCGACGAATCCGGCGATGCCGACCGGGTCCTTCATCCCGGGCCCCGCACTGCACTGGGCGTACGCCTCGCTTGCGCTCGGCTCGGCGCTGGCGTTGTTCATGTACCCGCACTGCGTGACCGCAACCCTGTCGTCGAAGGACCGCAGCACCGGCCGGAGGAACGCGGCGATCCTGCCCGCGTACTCCTTGCTGCTCGGACTGCTCGCGCTGCTCGGCTTCGTGGCGATCAAGGCCGGGACCCAACCGGTCGGGCTGGACGGCCGGGTCAATCCGCAGCTGGTCATTCCCCAGCTGTTCGAGGACCACTTCCCGGGCTGGTTCGCCGGCGTCGCGTTCGGAGCCATCGCCATCGGCGCGCTGGTGCCGGCGGCCATCATGTCCATCGCGGCGGCGAACCTGTTCACCCGCAACATCTACAAGGCCTACCTGAAGCCGGACGCCGACGACGCGCAGGAGGCCAAGGTCTCCAAGATCGTCTCGCTGGTCACCAAGCTGGGCGCCCTGCTGTTCGTGCTCGTCCTCGACCGGCAGGATGCGCTGAACTTCCAGCTGCTGGGCGGGGTGTGGATCCTGCAGACGCTGCCCGCGATCGTGTTCGGGCTGTTCACCCGTTGGTTCCACCGCTGGGCGCTGCTGATCGGCTGGGCGGCCGGCATGACCTACGGCACGGTGGTCGCCTACGGGTTCTGCACCCAGTGCTCGACCCGGCCCTTCGCCAACGCCCTGGCCGTTACGCCGGGGATCGGCGACGCCGGCTACATCGGGTTGACCGCCTTCGTGGTCAACGTTGTGGTCACCGTGGTGCTGACCTTCGTCTTCCGGGCGCTCAAGGCCGGCAACGGTACTGACATCACCACGACCAACGACTACTTCGCCGACATCGGCGACCCGGGCGTGGAGGAGAGAGTGACCGAGGAGAAGCCCATCCACTGACGGCCGCGGTCGTGGCAGACTTGGCGGCTGCTATCGATCACGAGCAAGGAGTCAGCACATGGCCAAGGGTGGACGGAAGCGCCGGGCGCGTCGCAAGAAGAACGCGAACCACGGCAAGCGCCCCAACTCCTGAGCGTTCTGCGGCAGGCTGCTGACAGGTTTCGAGCCCGAGAACTGCAGCAGCCTGCCGAAGACCTCAGGGCAGTGTGCGGCGGATCACCGTCAGCTGGGTGACGATCCGGGTGCGCAGGGCGGGCGGAGCGACCTCGCTGCTGCAGCAGCGGCGGACCAGCGTCCGCACCGCCTGCTCCACGTCGTAGCGGTGCAGGCACGGCTCGCAGGCCGCCAGGTGGGCGCGGATCTCGTCGCCGGTGGCCTCGTCCAGCTCGTTGTCCAGGAACTCGTGCATGCGGTGAACCACGAGCTCGCAGTAGTCGTTGCCGTCGCTCGGCGTGCTCATGCCCGGCTCCCTTCCCGGGTCAAGCCGCGCTCGGTCGCGTACTCCCCGAGCAGTCGGCGCAGCTGGGTCCGGCCCCGGTTCAGCCGGGACATCACCGTACCGATCGGGGTGCCCATGATCTCGGCGATCTCCTTGTAGGCGAAGCCCTCGACATCAGCAAGGTAGACCGCCAGACGGAAGTCCGGGGCGAGTTGCTGCAATGCCTCCTTGACGTCGGAGTCGGGCAACCGCTCCAGGGCCACCATCTCGGCGGACTTGAGACCGGTCGAGGTGTGCGACTCGGCGCGGGCCAGCTGCCAGTCCTCGACGTTCTCCCCGTCGGAGATCTGCGGCTCGCGCTGCTTCTTCCGGTAGGAGTTGATGTAGGTGTTGGTCAGGATCCGGTAGAGCCAGGCCTTGAGGTTGGTGCCGGGGGTGAACTGGTGGAAGGACGCGTACGCCTTGGCGTAGGTCTCCTGCACGACGTCCTCGGCGTCGGCCGGGTTCCTGGTCATCCGCAGCGCCGCGGCGTACAGCTGGTCCAGGTACTGCAGCGCATCTGCCTCGAAACGGGCATGCCGCTCGTCGGGAGTCTCGGCGTGGCCGATCTCCGGCGGACTGGGCGGGGACGCGGCAGAGCTCGCGGGGCTGGTCATCACAAACGAGAGTACCGGCGACCCACCGCGCCGCGACGGCTCCGTGAAGGGGTCGGCGAACAGTGGCATGGACAGTGCAACGCGGCGGGAACCACGCTATTCCCCTACCCGCCCACGAAGAGGCCAACCTCGGCCAGGACCCGCGCCCGTAGGTCGGCGGCGGTGAACGCCGCGCCCTTGGCGACCCGGAAGCCGTGGTCGGCGCCCGGCAGCTCCACCACCCGGATGCCCGGCGCCATCCCCATCGCCTCCCGGATCTCCGCGGGCCTCCCGAACGCGTCGTTGCCGCCCTGGAGCACGAGCCGCGGCACGCCGGCGGTGAGCAGCTCCGCCGCCCGGGACTTCTCGGGCCGCCCGGGGAGGTGGAGCGGGAACGCCAGGCAGACCACCCCGACGGCATCGACGGCCAGCGCCGTGCGACAGGCGACCCGGGCCCCGGCACTGCGCCCGCCGACGAACAGGCGGCCGCCGGCCCAGGGCTGGCCGCGCAGCTCGGCCACGGCGGCTCGCCAGGCCTCGTCCAGCGTGGCCGGCGGGCCGGCGACGCGCCGTCCGGCGGTCCGCCAGGGCTGCTCGAACCGGACCACCGTGATCCCCAGCACCGGCAACCTCCGCGCCAGCAGCTCCAGGTCGGGCGCGTTGACGCCACCCCCGGCGCCGTGCCCGAGTGCCAGCAGCGCGGTCGGCTCGTCGGCCGGGTCGATGAAGCAGCGCCCCGGGCCCTGTGGCGTCGCCACGGTAAGGACCGTGCTGGGCATAGCAGTCAGACCAGCGGGTCCTGCGCCGGCTCACCGGGGGTCAGGGTCTCCTCGGCGGGGATCGGGTCGCGCAACCCGGAGTGGTTGTTCTGCACGCTGTTCACCTCGGTCGACACCGCGTACGCCTCGAGCAGCTCGGCGTCGGTGACGGCCAACAGCTCCCGCACCTTGGCCGGGTCGGTCAGGGTCGGGTCGAGCCAGCCGTCGACCGCCTCCCGACGGACGACCATCGGCATCCGATGGTGGATGTGCCCCACGGCATCGGTGGCCTCGGTGGTGATAATGGTGCAGGTCCGCAGCCAGGCCGAGTCGTCGTCGCGGTCCTTGGTCGGATCGCGCCAGATCTCGTACAGCCCGGCCATGTACAGCGGCTGGCCGTCGAAGCGGCGGATGAAGAACGGCTGCTTGCGCGGCTTGCCCTTGCGCCCGGGCTCCGGCGGCGTCTCCACCGCGTACCACTCGTAGAAGCCGTCGGCCGGCAGCAGGCAGCGCCGGGCCGCGAACGCCTTGCGGAACGCGGGCTTCTGGTCCACCGTCTCCACCCGGGCGTTGATCATCCGGGACCCG
>DASQVF010000459.1:0-6511 GCA_035640915.1 Propionibacteriaceae bacterium | reverse complement strand
GGCGGGGTACGGACGTACCGTGATGCGCAGCGCCTGCCGCGGCACCGGGTTGGCGTCGGCGGCAAGGCGCGCCCCGACCCGCGCGGTCAGATCCTCCGGCAGGCCGCGGCCGTAGAGCTCCCGGACGGAGCGGTCCAGCCGGGCCAGGTGTCCGGCCAGTCGAACCGGCACCCCGTACGCGGCCAGCACCGTCTCGAAGACGCCGGCAGCTAGCAGGTCGGCGTCCGGGGGCGCGGGCTCCTCGGCCAGCGCCTCGGCCAGGCGTCCGCCCACGGTGGACACCAGCGGCGCCGCCTTGTGCAGGCACTCGTACCACTCCCGGACCGGGACGCTGTCCGCGGTGATGCCGCCGCCGACCCCGAGCTGCAGCCGGTTCGGTTCGGTCTCGAAGGACCGGATCACGACGTTGAGGTCCAACGCGGCCGCCGGAGAGACCAGGCCGAGCGACCCGGTGTAGGCGCCGCGTGGCTCCGGCTCCAGCGCGGCGATGGCGTGCACAGCCGCCCGCTTGGGCGCTCCGGTGACCGAACCGGGCGGGAAGGTGGCGCGCAGCAGGCCGCCCGGGCCGACGCCTTCGGCGAGCTCCCCGTGCACGGTGGAGACCAGGTGCCACACCCCCGGATGGGGTTGGACGTCGAGCAGCTCGTCCACCGTGACCGTCCCGGGCCGACAGACCCGGGACAGGTCGTTGCGCATCAGGTCGACGATCATCACGTTCTCGGCGGCGTCCTTGGCCGAGGCGCGCAGCGCCGTGGCACCGGTCGGGGTCCGCGGCGCCGTGCCCTTGATCGGCGAGGTGGTCACCCGCCGGCCCCGCATCCGCAGGAACAGCTCGGGGCTGAAGCTGGCCACCATCCGCTCGCCCGGGCCCGGAACCAGGGCCGCGTACGCCGGCCGGAGCCGGGCGGCGACCCGGGCGAAGAGCGCCGGCACCGGCTCGGCCAGCGTCGCGTGCAGCCGCAGGCAGAGGTTGAGCTGGTAGAAGTCGCCCCGATGGATCCGCCCGACCACCTCCTCGACCGTGCCCAGGTACGCGGTCTGCGCCGGTCCGGGGTCGTCGTGGGTCGCGAAGACCGGTCCGGGCGCCGGCGGAGACGCTGGATCCATCGGGGTGGCGAGGAGTCGGCGCCAGTGGTCCAGGGCGGCGCGGTCGGCGGCCTGCCGGTCCGGTAGCCCCAGTGACTCGAAGGTCCAGCCGTCGTTCTCCCGCCAGCGCAGCAGCGAGTCGAAGAAGGCGACGGCGGTGGAGCCGGGTCCGTAACCGAGCAGGGTGAGCCAGCCCCCGCCGACCAGGTCGGGGGGAACGTCGCTCAGCCGGGGCTGGTCGTCGAGGGTCCCGAACGCCTCCGCGGCGGTCGCCGGCGTGTGGACGAGGAGCGGCCGCCGCAGCAGCAGGGCGCCGCCGCCGAACCAGCTGCCCCACAACACCGCGGGTCGGTCGGCCGCGTCGAGGCCGGCGATCACCGCCTCCGGTGCCACGTTCGACGGCAGTGGGACCTGGTAGGGCCGGCCGGTCAGCCGGGATAGCTCCAGCTCAGCCATCCCCGGCCAGCGCGGCCAGCACCCGGTCCGCGCTGCTGCCCAGCCCGAGCTCCTCGGTGAGCCGGGCGAAAACCCGGGGATGCGCCGGCTGCGTGGGCCGGGCCAGGTCGTCCCAGTCCACGCCGAGGTCGAGATCCCGGGCCACCGCCACCACCGTCGGCGCCACCGCCAGGTAGTCGATCGCCGCGCCCAGCTTGGCTGCGACGCCGCCGCTGACGCGGCCCCCGGGCCGGCTGGCCTCGGCCAGGATGCCCTCGAGGTTGCCGTGCGACGTGAGGAGCGCGGCGGCGGTCTTCTCCCCGATGCCGGCCACCCCGGGCAGGCCGTCCGAGGCGTCGCCGCGCAGGGTGGCGTAGTCGACGTACGCGGCGGCCGGGACGTGGTACTTGGCGCGGACCCAGGCGTCGTCGACGATCTCGTGCTTGCCGACCCCGCGGGCGATGTAGAGCACCCGCACCTGCCGGGCGTCGTCCACCACCTGGAACAGGTCGCGGTCACCGGTGACCACGTCGACCGGCATGGGCGCCGTCGCGGCAAGGGTGCCGATCACGTCGTCGGCCTCATAGCCGTTCTTGCCGACGATGGCGATGCCCAGCGCCTCGAGCGTGGCGATGATCAACGGCACCTGCACCGCGAGGTCGTCCGGCGCCTGCTCGCCCGCGGTGTCGGCCGAGCTGGCCATCTCAGCGACCTGGACCTGGCCGGGACTGGCGACGCGGTGGGCCTTGTAGGACGGCAGCAGGTCCACCCGCCACTGCGGTCGCCAGTCGTTGTCCCAGCAGCAGGCCAGGTGACTGGGGTCGTAGGTGGAGACCAACCGGCTGATGAAATCGAGCAGTCCGCGCAGCGCATTGACCGGAGTTCCATTCGGCGCACGAAATGAATCCGGAACGCCGTAGAAAGCCCGAAAGTAGAGAGATGCGGTGTCCAAAAGCATAATTCTGCGCAAAGCCACAGCCAGATCCTGACACGATGTCGCCATGGAGAAGCTCGACCGTCGCATCCTCGCGCTGCTGGCGCGCGACGGTCGGATGTCCTATACCGACATCGGCAAGGAGACGGGGCTGTCCACCTCGGCGGCCCAGCAGCGGGTCCGGCGGCTGGAGCAGCGGGGCGTGATCAAGGGCTACACCGCGGTCCTCGACGCGACCGAGCTCGGCCTGCTGGTGACGGCGTTCGTGGCGATCAAGCCGTTCGACCCGGCGCAGTCCGACGACGCTCCGGACCGGCTGCGCCACATCGAGCAGATCATCTCCTGCTACTCGGTGGCCGGGGACGCGAGCTACCTGCTGAAGGTCCAGGTGCCGACCATGGGTGACCTCGAGGCACTGCTGGCCCGGATCCGCGCCGACGGCAACGTCTCGACCCACACCACCACCGTGCTGTCGGTCCCGTACGAGGACCGGCCGCCGATCTGAGCCCCGCGCCAGGTCCAGCAAGGCGGACGATCCTTGGGAGCCCCCGCAGGGCGTGCCGTGTCTGATCGGTTCGTCGGGCACGCCCTCCTGCTGCTCGGCGCCCGCCTGTACGCGCCGTCGCGCCCGGCGGCGGTGTCCGATCCCGGGGGGACACTCCCCGAGCCCTCCGCGACGGCGCTGGTGGCCGAGGGCGGGACGATCACCTTCGTCGGGTCGGACGAGGACGCCCGGGCGTACGCCGGCGGCGCTCCGGAGGTCGACCTCGGCGGCCGGCTGGTCACACCGGCCTTCGTTGACGCCCATCTCCATGCGGTGCAGGCCGGGCTGGTGGCCGCCGGCCTGGACCTGCACGACGCGGTCAGCCGCACCGACGTGCTCGACCGGCTGGCCGCGTACGCGGTTCGCCGGCCGGAGGGGGTGATCTTCGGGCAGGGCTGGGACGAGCGGGCCTGGCCTGACCCGCGACCGCCCGACCGGGCGGAGCTGGACCGGGCCACCGGGGGCCGGATCGTCTACCTGGGTCGCGTCGACGTGCATTCCGCCGCGGTCTCCACCGCAGTGCTGGACCGGTTGCCCGGCATCGCCGACGCCCGTGGGTTCTCCGCCGACGGCGTGCTCACCCAGCAGGCTCACCACCTCAGCCGGGTGCTGGTCAACGACCTGCTCTCCGACGGCGACCGCCGGGCGGCGGCCCGCTGGACGCTGCGACAGGCGGCGCGGCTCGGGGTCGCCTCGGTGCACGAGCTGGGCGGCCCGCACCTCGGGCCGCTGGCCGACCTGACCCGGGTGCTGGAGGTGGGGCAGGAGCTCGGGCTCGATGTCGTTCCGTACTGGGGCGAGCTCGCCTCGGCTGAGGCGTTCGCGCGGGCCCGGTCGGTGGGCGCCGTCGGGCTGGCCGGCGACCTGTGCGTGGACGGGTCGATCGGTTCCCGGACGGCCGCCCTGCACGCCGCGTACGCCGACGCCGGGCACCACGGGGCCCAGTACCTGGACGAGGACGAGATCGCCGGGCATGTCGCCGAGTGCACCCGCTCGGGGATGACCGCCGGGTTCCACTGCATCGGCGACGCCGCGGTGGCCGCCGCCGTGACCGGCCTGCGACGAGCCGCCGCCGAGGTCGGGACGAACGCGGTCCGGCAGGCCGGGCACCGGCTGGAGCACCTCGAGCTGGTGGCGGCCTCCGACATCCCGACGCTGGCCGAGCTGGGCGTGGTGGCCAGCGTCCAGCCCGCCTTCGACGCGGAGTGGGGGAGGCCGGGTGAGCTGTACGAGACCCGGCTGGGGCCGGATCGGGCCCGGACCATGAACCCGTTCGGTTCGCTGGCCCGGGCCGGAGTGACACTGGCGTTCGGCACCGATGCGCCGGTCACCCCCGTGGCCGGCTGGGCCATGGTCCAGGCAGCGGTCCAGCACAGCCGAACCGATGAGCGGCTGTCGGTCGCCGAGGCGTTCGCCGCCGCCACCGAGGGCGGACACCGGGCCGCCGGCCGGACCCGGGCCGGCCGGATCGCGGTGGGCTGGCGGGCCGATCTCGCGGCTTGGGACGTGCCCGGCTCCAAGGGGTCCTTGCCTCCGCTGACCGCAGAGGACCCCCTGCCGGACTGCGTGCTCACGGTGGCGGCCGGGCGGATCGCCTACCGCAGCGGCGACGAGGCGGTTGGGTAGGCTCACTGCGTGCTCGCCCCGGACCGCCGTACGCCGCTCGGCGTGCGGACCCTGGTAGCGGTCCTGGCCGGGGTGGCCCTCGGCCTGACCTGGCAGCCCTACGGCTGGTGGCCGCTGCTCGCCGTGGCGCTTCCGGCTTTCACTCTCGCCGTGCGCGGACAGCGGCCCCGGCGGGCGTTCGGGCTGGGGTACCTGTTCGGGCTGGCCATGCTGACGATCGCGGTCAGCTGGCTGCACGTGCTCGGTGTCTGGGTCGCCGCGCTGCTGATCGCCTTCGAGGCGGTGTTCTTCGGGCTGCTGGGGATCGTGCTCAGCCTGGTCGGCCGGCTGCGTTGGTGGCCGCTGGCCGCTGCGGGCGCCTGGGTGCTGGTCGAGTTCGCCTACTCCCGGTTCCCCTTCGGCGGCTTCGGCTGGAGCCGCATCGCGTACGCCGCAGTGGACACCCCGCTGGCCGGCCTGCTGCCGGTGGTCGGGGTGGCCGGCCTGTCCTTCGCGGTGGCGCTGGTCGCCCACCTGCTCGGCTGGGCGGCCTGGGTGTGGTGGTCGCGCCGCCGTAGCGGGGAGGGACGGGCGCGACCGCTGCTGCTGGCCGGTGCCGCAGTCGTCGCGGTCACCCTCGCGGCGGCCGGTGGGCGGCTCTACCAGGTCGAGCCCGCGGACTCGGCGGCCGGATCGGTGCACGTCGGCATCGTCCAGGGCAACATCCCGGGACGGGGCATCGAGGCGATGGGACGAGCCCGCTCGGTGACCAACAACCACCTGTCCGAGACGGTGGACCTGATGACCCGGGTTCGGCTGGGTCAGGTCGCACCACCGGACTTCCTGCTCTGGCCGGAGAACTCCACCGACATCGATCCGACCGCTGACCCGGTCACCCGGCTCACCGTCGACGCAGCCGCCAAGGTGGCTGACCGGCCTCTCCTGGTAGGCGCGGTGATGCAGGGTCCGGGTCCCGACGAGCGCCAGACGACGGCTCTGTGGTGGGTGCCCGGCGTCGGGCCGCAGGCACGCTACGACAAGCAGAACCTGGTGCCGTTCGGCGAGTGGATCCCGTTCCGCAGCCAGCTCAAGCCGCTGTTCCCGATCCTGGACCGGGTCGGTGCCCAGTCGGTGCCGGGCACCAGGCCGGGGGTGCTGGAGGTGGATCTCGGCGGCCGGTCGGTGCGGATCGGTGACGTGATCTGCTTCGAGCTGGCCTATGACCGCACGGTCCACGAGACCGTCGCCGGCGGGGCGCAGCTGCTGGTCGTGCAGAGCAACAACGCCACCTACGGCGGGACCGGACAGATCGAGCAGCAGTTCGCCATCACCCGTGCGCGGGCGATGGAGGCCCGGCGGGAGATCGCGGTGGCCACCACCAACAGCGTGTCCGGCTACATCGACCGCGACGGCCGGGTGGTCCAGCGCACCAGCGAGTTCACCGCCGACAGCATGGTGGTCGAGATGCCGCTTCGCTCCGCGCTCACCCCGGCGCTGCTCGTCGGGCCGTGGCTCGAGCGCGGGCTGGCCGGCCTGGCCCTGGTCGCAGTCGTGCTCGGAGCGTTGCGGGCACGCCGCGGCGCGCGTCCCGGCGACCACCCGCCCCAGGCCGACCGAACGGATTCCCGAGTCGAGGCGGAGGTGTCATGAGCGACCCGACCGAAGCGGTGGGTCGCATCCTGGTCATCATCCCGACCTACAACGAGGTCGAGAACCTGCGCCCGATCGTCGAGCGGGTCCGTACCTCGGTGCCGTCCGCCCACATACTGGTGGCGGACGACAACTCTCCGGACGGTACCGGCCGGCTGGCGGACGAGTTGGCGGCGGCCGACGACCACGTGCATGTCCTGCACCGGCTGGGCAAGGAGGGGCTGGGGGCGGCCTACCTGGCCGGCTTCGCCTGGGGC
>DASQVF010000458.1:0-5295 GCA_035640915.1 Propionibacteriaceae bacterium | reverse complement strand
GTCCTCGCGGCAGCAGGAGGAGCAGCAACAGCAGTTCATCTGCCCTGAGCCCTTCGGAACCAGCCCATGCTGAGCCGGATCGCGGAGTCGATGTTCTGGATCGGCCGCTACGTGGAGCGGGCCGAGGACACCGCCCGCCTGCTGCAGACCCATCTGCGGCTGCTGGTCGAGGACACGTCGTCCGAGGTCGACGCCTGCCGCAACCTGCTCGCCCTGATGAACGTCGAGCATGTCGAGAACCCGTCGCTGCCCGACCTGCTGCGGGTCCTCGGCTACGACTCCCGGGAACCCACGTCGATCTACTCCTCCTGGGCGGCGGCCCGGGACAACGCCCGGCGCGCCCGGGAGGTCATCCCGCTGGACCTGTGGGAGAGCATCAACACCACCTGGCACCAGCTGCCGCGGGAGCCCTTCGGCGTCACCGGCGCCCACACCTTCCTCAACTGGGCCCGGGAACGCAGCGCGCTGTTCACCGGTATCGCCCGCGGGATCATGGTCCGCGACGACGGCTGGCAGTTCATGTCCATGGGCCGCTCCCTGGAGCAGGTGGACATGACCTCGCGGATGGTCGCCTCGGCCTCGCTGACCACCGGCAGCACCCAGTGGCCGGCCGTGCTGCGGGGCTGCGGTGGGCACGACGCCTTCCTGCGCACCTACCGCGGCCTGCACAGTGACCGGGGAGCGGCCGAGTTCCTGATCCGCGACGCCCGGTTCCCCCGGTCGATCATGCACGGCCTGGTGGCGGCGGCGGACAGCCTGCGCCGGGTCACCAACCACAACATGCTGGCCGCCCGGCAGTCGGAGTTCGCGGCGCGGGCCCTCGGCCAGCTGCGGGCCAGGCTGGAGTACGCCGAGATCGACGACCTGCTGCACAACCTCAACGCCGAGATGGCCGAGGTGCAGGCGGTGGCCGCGCGGGTGACCGACGCGGTCACCACCAACTACTTCGCCGCCGCCGAGCCCGCCGCCTGGATCACGGAGAGGACCCGTTAGTGCCCCGAATTCGAGGTTCCTTGACTCTGGCGTCGTCCGGGTGCGTGCATCGCAAGGACGACGAGGGAGGGATAGCGGGGTTCTATCTCGACCGAGGAGGACGCCGCGAGGTGCCTGCTCGGGCGGCGTCCAGTGGCAAGAGATCTCGAATTCGGGGCACTTAATGCGGTTGAGCATCGACCACAAGACCGGGTTCCACTACGCCAGCCCGGTCAGGTCCTCCTACAACGAGGCCCGGATGACGCCCGCGGCGACCGATCACCAGACGGTGTGGACCAGCCGCGTGGCCATCGATCCGGCGGCCTGGAGCTTCACCTACTCCGACTACTGGGGCACCGTCGTGACCACGTTCGAGCTGCACGAGCCGCACGAGGCACTGACCGTGCATGCCCAGGCCGTGGTGGAGACCTCAGGTGACGAGCTGGCCTGGGACACCGACCGACGCGTGGCCCCGAACGACCTGGGCTGGCCCGCCCTTCGCGACCGCGGCGTCATCGACACCATGACCGAGTTCCTGGTGGTCAACGACCGCACCCGGGCGCCGGACGAGCTGCTCGCCCTGGCCGCGGAGTACCGCGACGCCCCGCCCCGGCTGGCCGGGCTGGACATCTGCGGACTGATCCACGACCGGCTGACCTACGAGCGGGGCTCCACCGGCGTGGACAGCACCGCGCGCGAGGTGTGGGACCTCGGCCGCGGTGTCTGCCAGGACTTCTCGCACGTCGCCCTGGGGGCGCTGCGGTCGATCGGGCTTCCGGCCCGCTACGTCTCCGGCTACTTCCACCCCCGGCCGGGCGAGGCCAACAAGACCGTCACCGGGGAGAGCCACTCCTGGGTCGAGTGGTGGTGCGGCAGCTGGGTGGCCTACGACCCGACCCTGAGCCGGCGGCTGACCGACGGCTACGTCCGGATCGGACAGGGCCGCGACTACGGGGACGTCGCCCCGCTGCGCGGGACGTACGCGGGGGGATCGTCGGAGATGTTCGTCACCGTGGAGATGACCGAGCTCGGCTAGTCGGCTAGCACCCGGGTCCGGGGTCGCAGACCTCTTCGGGATCCACCGTGCTGAGCACCCGCCCGGCCAGCGCGGACAGCGTCTCGCGTTCCTCGGGGTGGAGGTGGCGGCCGAAGCGGGCGTGCAGCTCCTCCTCGTACCCGGGCCGGGCCCGCTCGTGCGCCGCACTCCCGGCCGCCGTCGCCGCCACCAGGGCGCCCCGACCGTCGGAGTCGCACACCGCCCGTTCCACCAGGCCGCGGGACTCCATCCGGCGCAGCTGGTGGGAGAGCCGGCTCTTCTCCCACTGCAGGCCGAGCCCGAGCTCCCGGGGCCGCATCCGACCTCCCGGCGTCGCGCACAGCGCACAGAGGATCTGGTAGTCGGGCACCGAGAGCCCGGCGTCGCGCTGCAGCCGCGCCTCGAGCCCCCGCCCGACGGTCGCCAGCAGGGTGACCAGGTCTCGCCAGACGGCGTCGTCGGTCCGGCCGCCAGCGGGCGCCTGCAGCACTGTCGTCACGACGACCCACCTCCCGATAGTTGACATGTCATCCACTGTGCCTACCATGGTTGGTGACACGTCAACATATTAGCCGAAAGAGGGCCCCATGACCGACCTCGATATCGCCGTCATCCTCGGCAGCACCCGCCCCAACCGCAACGGCAAGGCCGTGGCGGACTGGGTGATGGCCCAGACCTCCGGCCGATCCGCCGCCCGCTACACCCTTCTCGACCTGCTGGACTTCCCGCTGCCCCACCTCGACGAGGCGATCCCGCCGAGCGTCGGCCGCTATGCCGGCGAGCACACCAAAGCCTGGGCGGACACCATCGCCTCCTACGACGGGTTCGTCTTCGTCACGCCGGAGTACAACCACTCGACGTCCGGTGTGCTGAAGAACGCCATCGACTACCTCTACGCGGAGTGGAACAACAAGGCGGCGGGTTTCGTCAGCTACGGCACGGTCGGCGGCGCGCGGGCCGTCGAGCACCTGCGCGGCGTGATGAGCGAGGTCCAGGTCGCCCACGTCCGGCAGAGTGTCGGGTTCTCGCTGTACCACGACTTCGAGAACTTCTCGACGTTCGCGCCGAACGCACGCGCCGCGGACCAGCTCACGATCATGTTGGACCAGCTCGAGGCCTGGACCGCGGCGCTCAAGGGCGTCCGCGAGAAGCAGCTGCTGCAGGCCGCCTGACCCCGGCCGTTGGACGGTCGAGGCGGGACCACAGCCCGTTATGTTGTCTCCATGAGCAACTACGGGCAGCCGCCGCCCTACGGCCAGAACCCCTACGGCCAGCCGCCGCAGCCGAACCCGTACGGACAGCAGCCGCCGCCGTACGGGCAGCCGTCGGCGCCGCCGCGGCCGGGTCAGCAGCCGCCGTACGGCCAGCCGCCCCAGCCGTACGGCCAGCCCCAGCCGTACGGACAGCCGCAGCCGGGCCAGTGGACACCGCAGCCGCCGATGGCCAAGAAGCCGACCCTGGTCACCCGGACCCTGCCGGTGGTGACCCTGGAGCACCTCCCCGGCCGGGAGATCTCGGAGGTCCTCGGCGAGGTGGTCGGCGTGGTGGCCCGGACCCGCGAGCTGCGGCCCGACCTGCGCACGGGGAACCCGGTGGACGGCTACGTCACCATGCTGACCGAGTCCCGGCAGGACGCCGTCGGTGCGCTGGTGGCGATGGCGGAGGCGGCCGGCGCGGACGCGGTGGTGGGTCTGCGCTTCGACTGCAGCGAGATCACCCAGTCGCTGAGCGAGGTCGCGGCGTACGGCACTGCGGTCCGGCTCGTCGGTGGCGGTCAGGAGGAGTCGGACGCGTCCGAGGAGGACACCCCGACCACCAGCAGCGCGTCACGAGGCAGCGACGAGAGGCCGAACGACCAGCCCGCCGGACAGTGGCCGCCGAGCTCCTGGCCGTCCACCAGCAGCAGCTAGCCAGAGGAGGCACGATGGCCAAGAAGAAGGTGGCACCGCAGACCGACCCGATGGACGACACCAAGCGGAGGTTCCGCGAGGCGCTGGACGCCAAGCAGGGCCGCGAGGCCGAGGGCGAGGCGCACCTGGACGCCGAGCCGCGGGACACCCACGCCCACGGCCCGATGGACACCAAGCGGACCTTCCGGCGCAAGACCGGCTGATTTCGGAGGTCGAGCGAGATCGCGCGCCCGCCCAGGCCCGCTTCGGAGCGTGGATGGGCCTGGCGGGAGCCCGAGCCTGCGAGGGCGGATGGTTGCGACGACGCGGCCTGGGCCGGCGAGCGACCGAGTGAGCCCAGTCAACGGAGCCGGACGCGGATCCCGTCGTCCCCGGGCACGAACTCCACCGCGGACAGGTTGTCGACGACCGCGTCGGCGTCCAGCGCCTCGCGGGGCGTGGTGGTGACCACGGCGAGGGTGAAGCAGCCGGCGGCATGGGCCGCCTTGAGGCCCATCGGTGCGTCCTCGACCACCAGGCAGCGCCGCGGGTCGGCACCGAGCTTCTGGGCGGCCATCAGGAAGGGTTCAGGGTCCGGCTTGCCGTGTGCCACGTCGTCGGCGGTGACCAGGGTCGACGGTGGCTGCAGCCCGGCGGCCCGGATCCGGGCCCAGGCCAGCGGCCGGTTGCAGGAGGTGGCGATGGCGTTCTTGGCCTCGACCAGGGCCTTGAGCGCCTCTGCCGCTCCGGGCAGCACCACGATGTCGCCGACGTCGGCCAGCTCGAGCTCGTTGATCCGGGCGATCGCGGCCTGCTGTCGGTCCGGCGGCAGCACCGCGCGCACCACGCCCGCCGACGGTACGCCGTGATGTCGGCCGAGCTCCTCTGCCGTGAGCTCCATCTCCTGGGCCCAGATCGTCCAGGCCCGGATCACCGCGGGGGTGGAGTCGATCAAGGTCCCGTCCATGTCGAAGAGAACGGCCTCGAACACCCCGTCGGCCAGCCGACCCAGCCCCACCGCGTACGCCCTCTCGTTCCTTGTCCGCCCTGCCCGCGACGGCCACCATACAAGTCACTTGCGTGAGTGAGTGCTCACTCATTAAACTGCTCGTCGTGTCTCGTGCCAATCCCCTGCCGCCCGACGAGCGCCGCGCGGCGCTGATCGCCGCCACGGAGCCGCTGCTCGAGCAGTTCGGCCGGGAGGTCAGTACGCGGCAGATCGCCCAAGCTGCGTGCGTTGCCGAGGGCACCATCTTTCGGGCCTTCGCGACCAAGGAGGCCCTGATCGACGCGGTGCTCGAGGACGTCTTCGACGTGCAGCGGACCTGTGACGAGCTGGCCGCCATCGACCCGAGCCTCGAGCTGGACGCCCGGATGGTCGCCGCGGTGCGGGTGCTG
>DASQVF010000457.1:0-4445 GCA_035640915.1 Propionibacteriaceae bacterium | reverse complement strand
CAGGACCGGCTGGTCGGCGCCCTGCTGGTCCGCCGGGGCGGCTACGCCGTGGGCGTCTTCGCCGGCCGGGACCTGCGGTCCTCCAAGGTCGGTCACGGCTACGTCCAGGGCCGGACGAAGGCCGGCGGCTGGTCGCAGCAGCGGTTCGCCCGGCGGCGGGAAGGGCAGGCCGAGCGGGCGTACGCGGCGGCCGCTGACTCGGCGTTCGCGGTGCTGGGTCCGGTCGCCGACGATCTGGCGGCGGTGGTGGGGGGCGGCGACCGCCGGGGTGTCGAGGCGGTGCTCGACGATGTGCGGCTCGCGCCCGTGCGGGCCCGGTTGACCGGTCGGGTGCTGCCGACTCCCGACCCGCGCCTGGACGTGCTACGCCGGTTCGGCGACACGCTGCGCGAGGTGGAGATCCGGATAGCCGATCCCTCGGCGGCCCGGTCCTCGTCCTAGGGTGGCGGGAGAGGAAGCGGAGGTGGACCGTCGATGACCGATGGGAGTAGGAGACGAGCGCTCGCCCGTGCGGCAGTCGTCGGGAGTGCGGCCGGGGTCGTCGGTGTCGCCGTCATGACCGCGGGTGAGAAGGTCGAACAGGCCGTCACGCGGCGCCCGCACTCCTTCGTCCCCGCTCGTGCCCTGCTGACCCTTCTCGGACGCCGGCCCAGTGATGCTGACCGGCCGGCCGGGTGGAACCACGCCATGCACTGGAGCACTGGTGCGCTGCTGGGCGCGCTGCGCGGGGTCTGGTCGGCGACCGGTCTGCGGGGACCGCTGGCCAGCACCTGGCACACCGCGGTGCGGCTGGCCTTCGACCAGACGGTGGAGAACCTGACCGGAGTGGGTGCGCCGCCGAAGACGTGGCCCCGGTCGGAGAAGACGGTCGACGTCCTGCACAAGACGGTGTACTCGCTGGTGACCGGCGCGGTGTCCGACCGCTGGATCGCTCCCACGCTCGAGTCCCGACGCGGCACAACCAGCCACTGATGACGGCTGTGCCGATGCCCGCCGGCGATGACCAGACCACCGGCCTGATGCCGGCGGCGTTCTTCGGCCACGGCAACCCGATGAACGCCCTGTCCGACAACCGCTACACCGCCGCCTGGCGAGCCTTCGGGGCGTCGGTGCCGAGCCCGCGGGCGATCCTGGTCGTCAGCGCCCACTGGTACATCAACGCGACCGCGGTGACGGCCATGCCCCGGCC
This sequence comes from Propionibacteriaceae bacterium, assembly GCA_035640915.1. Lineage (GTDB taxonomy): Bacteria > Actinomycetota > Actinomycetes > Propionibacteriales > Propionibacteriaceae > Microlunatus. The sequence continues at coordinate 3,256 of DASQVF010000457.1, read as the reverse complement.
GCGCACCATCCACGACTTCTTCGGGTTCCCCGAGGAGCTGTTCGACGTGCAGTACCCGGCTCGCGGTCTGCCGGAGCTCGCCGACGAGATCAGCGACCTTGTCCATCCGACATGGATCGGTGCCGACGTCGACAGCTGGGGTATCGACCACGGGACCTGGTCGGTACTCGTCCACGCGTTCCCGGACGCGTCGATCCCGGTCGTCCAGCTCAGCATCAACGCCGACAAGCCGCTCGACTACCACCTCGAGCTGGGCGCCAAGCTGGCCCCGCTCCGGGACCGCGGCGTGCTGGTCATTGCGAGCGGCAACGTCGTGCACAACCTTCAGGGGATGAGCTGGAGCCTGGCCGACCAGGGGTACGGCTGGGCGGAGCGTTTCGACCAGGCGGCCAAGGAGCTGATGCTCGCCGACCCGACGGAGTTCGCCACCCTGGACGCCCATTCCGACTATCGCAACGCGGTGCCCACGCCCGACCACTTCATCCCGGCGTTGTACCTGGCCGGCCTGGCCGGTGCCGCCGGCGAGCGGCAGCGGGACACCGACGTCCTGGTCGACGGCTACGCGTACGGCTCGCTGTCGATGACGGCTTACACCCTCGGCCTGCCCAGTCTGAAGAGCACTGGCAGCAGCAGCGGCGCCCCGCAGCCGCCCGCCGACCTGCCGCCGGACGGTTCCAACATCTAGGGCGGGCCGCCCATGTTGCGCCGCTACTCGATCGGGAACGAGTGGTGCTCGTGGGTGACCACCCAGCGGCCGTCGACCTTGCGTAGACCGATGGTCAGCCGCAGCCGCAAGTCCGGCTTCTCGGCGAACTCCTCCGGGGTGCCGCAGCGGAGCAGCGCGAACGCGAACGCCACATCGGTGCCGGCTGTGACCTCCAACTCCTCGATGTCGAAGGACGCCCCGCTGGCCTGCCAGGCGAAGAACGGCGGCCAGGTCTCGGCGTACCCGGCGAGACCGCGGACTCCCGGGTACGGCGGGGGCACGTCGAACATCACCAGGTCGTCGGCGTGGTCGGCCAGCACCGTGTCCAGGTCGCCGCGGTGCACGGCCTCCGCCCAGCCCTCGATCAGGCTCCGGATCTGCTCGTCGTCGCTCACGGTACGCCTCCTCAGCAGGTGTGCAGGTTCACTCGTGGTGACCGGCCGGGACCGCCGAACTCATCGCCCTGGTTCGGCGACGGGAGGCAGGATCGGACTGAGCGCCTTCACCGTGGCGATGGTGTCGGCCTCGGCCGCGGTCTTGTCCGGACGGTAGCGGAGCACCCGGGCGAACCGTAGGGCGACACCGCCCGGGTACCGGGTAGAGATCTGCAGCCCGTCACAGGCGATCTCCACCACCGTGGTCGGCTCCAGGTAGACGGTGTAGCTGTCCCGCCGGACCTCCAGCTCCAGGAACCTCTTGGTCTGCCAGGTCAGCAGCTCATCGGTCAGCCCCTTGAAGGTCTTGCCCAGCATGACCAGCTCGCCCGTCGTCGGGTCCGGTGCCGCCAGGTGCAAGTTGGACAGCCATCCCTGCCGCCGGCCATGTCCCCATTCGGCTGCGGTGACCACCAGGTCGAAGGTGTGCCGCGGCTTGATCTTGACCCAGGCGGCGTCCCGGCGTCCGGCGGCGTACGGCGCAGCCAGGTTCTTGATCACCACCCCCTCGAAGCCGTCGGTCACGGCGGCGGAGAACCGGGCCGCGACCTCCTGCTCGGTCGCGCATACCTGCCGCGGCACGGTGAGCTCCTCGGGCAGCACGTCCCGCATCACCATCAACCGGTCCCGCAACGGGGTGTCGAGCAGGTCCTGGCGGTCGGTGTGCAGCAGGTCGAAGAAGAACACCCGCAGCGGGTTGTCCGGCGACGGCCCTGCCGGATCGACCTCGCTCATCGTCCGCGATGCCACCACCTGGAAGACCTCGGGCCGCCCGTCGGCGCCGATGGCCAGCACTTCGCCGTCGAGGACCAGGCGGGTCTGCGGCAGGCCGCGGACCACCTCGACCACTCCGGGCAGCCGGGCGGTGATGTCGTCCAAGCTGCGGGTGAAGATCCGGACGGCGTCGCCGTCGCGGTGCACCTGCACCCGGACCCCGTCCAACTTGTGGTCGACCAGCACCGGCAGCCCGGTCTTGGCCACCCCGGCGGCCGGGTCGGGCGCACTGGCCGCCAGCATCGGCTGGATCCCGGTGCCCACCTGCAGGCCGACCGCCTCCAGCGCGGGCAGACCGCCGTGCAGCAGCACCGCGGCGGCCGAGGTGGTGGACGACAGCAGCATCGCAGCCCGGCGGACCGCGGTCAGCGGCACGCCGTACGCCACGGCCAGCCCGTCCTGCACCGCCGCTTCCATCGCCCCCTGGCGGAGCTCGCCGGAAACCAGGCCGACCAGGAAGCGCTGCTCCTCGGCGGTGGCGCGGGCGAACAGGTCGCGCACCGCCTCCGCACGGGCGCTGCTGGAGCCCGGTCCGCTCAGCTCGGCCATGGCGGCGAAGGCCGCATCCACCTCGGCCACCGTCAACGACGGCTCTGCCGCCGGTGGTGGCGCGTTCTGCAGAGTGCGCCAGCCGACGCCGGTCCGCCGCTGCCGCAGTCCGCCGGCCAGGTAGCCGACCACGATCTCCACGTCGTCGGCCGACGCCTCCCGCAGCACCTCGGCGATTCGGTCACGCTTGGCGTTGCGGGAGCGGGTCGCGGCCAAGGCGGTCCGGGTCGCGGCCAGCCGGCTGAGCAGCACGAGGCGATTCTGCCCGAGGCCACTGACACCGGAAACGCGTTCGCGCCCTCTCCTCGTCCTCGCGACCGCTATATCGGCCGCGAAGTTGAGGAAAGGGCGCGAACGCCGAGGATCAGGCGGTCAGCGATCCTGGTCGATGACCTTGGCCTCCTCGGCCGACGTGTCGTCGCTCGGCTGGTCCTGCTCGCTGGTGACCTCGTCCCGCTCCCGGGTGTCGTTGACCAGGTCCTCGGCCGGGCTCTCCTCGACCGGCTCGGTCACCGGCTCGTCCGCCGTCGCCGACTCCTCGACCGGCACCGGCTCGTCGGCCGCCGCCTCCGCGGGAGGAGCCGAGGTGGTCTTGGCCGGGGCCTTCTTGGCCGCGGTCTTGCGGGCCGGACCGGAGGAGGACTTGGCGTTGGTCTTGCGACTGTCCTCGACCGACTCGGTCACCAGCTCGATCACCGCCATGGGGGCGTTGTCGCCCTTGCGCGGGCCGATCTTGGTGATCCGGGTGTAGCCGCCCTCGCGCTCGGCGAAGGTCGGCGCGATCTCGGTGAAG
>DASQVF010000456.1:0-3087 GCA_035640915.1 Propionibacteriaceae bacterium | reverse complement strand
CTTGGACCCCCGCCGTGCGCGCAACAACACACGGGAGCGCGCGTACGACACAAGAGGGACGACCCCCTTGGACCCCCGCCGTGCGCGCAACAACACACGGGAGCGCGCGTACGACACAACGGGGACGGCCCTGATCTTCGTCAACCTTGCCCGGACTGCGGCGTCCGCGTACGCGCACGAGCCCGGGCAGACCGCAACAGGACTCGCACCGAGCTCACGCCGAGATAGCGGGGGACCGCTGCGGCGTAGCCGGTGAACTCACTGCCGAACCTGGCGGTCAACTCCCTCTCCTCGTGCCGGACGTCGCGGTGCACACCGAGCGCCGACACCGGCCAGGTGATCGACATGCCCGGCGATCGGACGGACAGAGCAGCGCCGACGTGGATCAAAGACCAGCCGAGGTACATCGGGTTACGGCTCCACGCATACGGGCCGCTCCGGATCAGCTCTGTCGGCCGATCGAGTTCTCCGGAGCCGCGGCTCCGCACTGCCGACGTGTTGATCAGCACACCGAGCGCCGCCACCGGGAGCCCGATCCAGCTGGTCCACGATGGCCACCGGGGATGGATCAGCCGGTCCAGGGCCAAGCCGAGGAGGAGACCGACGAGGTGCTGCTCGGGCAGCGGAAGCCGACTCCAGAGACGCCGCGGCATGTCGCTAGCCGGTCGGGCTCGCTCCGGCTGCCTCGGGCATCGGGGCGTCGAGGAAGGTCAGCACGACGTCGCGCACCAGGTCGGTGCGGGCCAGCCCGAAGAAGTGGGTGGTGCCGGGGAACACCGCCAGCTGCGACGCGGGCACACCGACGAAGTCGCCGTTGACGTCCCCTCCGCGCAGCTGCAGGAACTTGACGGCGTGCTCCAGCTTCACCGCGTCGCAGTCGCCCACGGTGATCAGGGTCGGGGCGGCGATACCGCGGATGTCCTCGTCGGACCAGCCGCCGAAGCCGCGGTCGTAACCGCCGAGCTTGTCCAGCAGGCCCTGCAGGCCGTCGGGATGCGGCGACTTGGCTCGGTACTCGGCCTCCATCGGGGTGCCCGCGATCATGTCGACGGTCATCTCGCCCACCGCCTCGGTGTTCTCCTCCCGGTCGCCGTCGGGATGGAACGACACCGAGGAGACGACCAGCTTGCGAACCAGCTGGGAGTGGCGGATGGCCAGGTGCAGCGCGACGGCACCGCCGACGCTGAAGCCGAACAGGTCGACCTGGGCCAGGCCGAGGTGCTGCAGCAGGCCGACCACGTCGGAGGCGAGGTCGGCCGAGGTCAGCGGCCGGTCGAGGTCGTTGGTGCGGCCGTGTCCCTGGAAGTCGGTGGCGATGACCTGTCGGCCGGCGGACAGACTCGGCAGCAACGGGCCGAACTGCAGGTCGATGTTGAACAGCCCACCGTGCAGCAGCAGCAGCGGCGTTCCGCCGGACCCGTGGATCTCGTAGTACATCTGGAGCCCGTTGACCGGGGCGTACCCGGTCTGAGCCGGCGGGGTGGACTCGGTCACCTTCTCGTTCCTCTCGGCAGGGGTGGGAACAGCAGGACTCGAACCTGCGACTCCTTGCTGGTAAGGCAGGACCTTGTAGGCGGTCCAGCACGCAGGCGAGTCTAGGAAGAGTGCACCGGCGTGCGCCGGGCGGTGTGGAACCGCCGAGTGGTAGTCACCCAGATAGTCACTCGAGCTCCGAGCCCGCACCAGCCCGCCCACTATCAGCCGGCAGAAGACCAGCGGCTATCGAACGGGCGTTCTATAAGAGGTAGGCCTGGGTGGGTGGCAGCGGTTGCTACCGGGCGAGTCCGGCCTGCAGGTCACGGATAATGGTGCCGAGTTCGCCCCGGGTGAGCAGCCCCGGTCCGAGAGGGCCGGACGAGTTCTCGCCGACTGGTGGTAGAGATCGCAGGGCGTCGCGAACCTCTGGCGACATGTGCCCCAGTTGCCACTGGATCTCGTCTTCGACAGCTTCTGGCTGGTCGCCGTCCGCGAGGCCCGCGGCCCTCGCGGCATAGGCGGCGGCACCGAGCGCGTGCGCGCCCATGTGACAGACGGCGACAGCTTGACCTGCGGCTCGGGCGGCAGCATCCGCCGCGGGAGCCTCTACCTCACCCGCACCGACGCCACCGGCAAAGCGACGGCGAATCTCCGCAGCAGTACTCAGCTCTCCCTGGGCGAACGCGCGGGCCCGGGCGATGAGCGCCCGAGGGCGGTCATCAGCTGGAGCCGCAGCCTCAAAGACTCCGAGCACCCGTTCAGCGCAGTCGGCAGCCCATGCGGCGACAAGACGTCGCTCGGCTTCGCTAAGCGTCTGTGGAGATGCCACTACCAACCTCCCTAGAAGTAGAGGACACCACGCGGATCAGCTCTTCAGCCGGCGCGGGTCTGGGCCTAAGTCACTCAGTCAGTCACGCAGCGGCCCGGGCCCGATCCGCTGACGACTGGCTGACAAGGTGGGAACAGCAGGACTCGAACCTGCGACTCCTTGCTTGTAAGGCAAGTGCTCTAACCAACTGAGCTATGCTCCCGCACCGGCGCCGGAGCGTCGGCAGCCGCCCACTTTATACGAGCAGGAGGCGCCGGTGCCTGGGTCGACGATCCCGGACCGGGTGGCCTGGGCGGTCGACCAGCTGGACCTCCGGCCGGATGCCCGGGTGCTGGAGATCGGCGGCGGGCCCGGAGCCGCTGCCGAGCTGGTCTGCCGCCGGCTGGAGTCCGGCTTCCTGCTGGGCATCGACCGTTCGGCCGTGGCCATCGAGCGGTCGACCACTCGCAATCGGCCCTTCGTCGACGCCGGCCGACTCGAGTTGCGACGGTGCATGCTGGCCGACCTCGAGGTGCCGGACGGGATGTTCGACGTGGCGTTCAGCGTCAACGTCAACCTGTTCTGGACCAGCCCGGCGCGACCCGAGCTGGACCGGCTGTACCGGGCACTGCGTCCGGCCGGCCGGCTGCACATCCTGTACGGACCGGCTCCCGGCGATCTCTCCCCGGCCCTGGCGGCGGTCCGGCGCCGGCTCGAGGAGTCCGCGTTCGGCCGGGCCGAGGTGCGCCGGACCGAGCGGGGATCCGAGGTTCGCGCGACCAAGGCCGCATGACGGCGGGCGG
>DASQVF010000455.1:0-7672 GCA_035640915.1 Propionibacteriaceae bacterium | reverse complement strand
CGGCCGGTCGGAGGTCATCACGATCTGCTTCTGGGCGTTGTGCAGGGTGTTGAAGGTGTGGAAGAACTCCTCCTGGGTCTGCTCCTTACCCTCCAGGAACTGGATGTCGTCGATCAGCAGCACGTCCACGTCGCGGTAGCGCCGGCGGAACTCCACGCCCTTGTTCTGGCTGATCGCGTTGATGAAGTCGTTGGTCAGCTCCTCGGTGGAGACGTAGCGCACCCGGACCCGGTCGCCGTAGGAGCGCACATAGTGCCCGAGCGCGTGCAGCAGGTGGGTCTTGCCCAGCCCGGACTCGCCGTAGATGGTGAGCGGGTTGTACGACTTCCCGGGGCTTTCCGCCACCGCAATGGCCGCAGCGTGGGCGAACCGGTTGGAGCTGCCGATGACGAAGGTCTCGAAGGTGTACTTCGGGTTCAGCCGAACGTCGGCCTCCCGCCGGGGGCGGTACGGGTCCGCACCGTTCACTCGGTCGTAGTCGGCGTAGCCGGGGGGACCGGACGCGACGCTGCCGCTGGCCTCGACCAGCGGCGGATGGTGGCCGTCGATGCTCGGGTCGGGCTCCAGCCCCGGCGGCGAGTCGTAGGCGGAGTCTCCGTTCCCGGTGTCGAGGGAGTTATCGACCAGGACCGCGAGGTGCACGTTGCGCCCGAAGAACCCGGCCAGGGTCGCCTCGATGTCGCTCCGGAAGCGGGACTCGAGCTGGTTGCGGGTGAAGATGTTCGGCACCGCCACCATCATCAGGTCGGCGTGCAGCGCAACCGGCTTACCGGTGTTCAGCCACCGGCGCAGCTCCGGAGGCGAGGACGACCGAAGATGTTCCCAGGCTCGGAACGGGGGTTCGGCCGTGCTCTCTGGAGGCTCGCTCACTCATTCTCCACTTTTGCAATCCGGTGCCGGCGGCCCACTCTGGCAGCGGGTCATCGCTGCGGCCCACCCCCGAGGTGGGTTTCCTACGTCTGTCTGGCTACTGCTGCCTCGCCCCTTCCACATCGTTATCCACAGTTGTGCATAGACGTTGCGCCGATCGGCGAGCGCCGGGGGCGATCGGTGACTATGGATCAGCTCGGCCGCTCCGAACAAGTCCGGAGAGACCTCGAGTGGGAGGGTGAGGCGTTGGGCGACGCTAACACAACGTTCGGATCGCCGTGCAAGGCGAACGCCAAAAGTCGCTGGTCATGCGGCGTGTCGGCTGGACCGGTCCCGGATGACTCGACACAATCGGCGGCCCGGCCCGGTTTGACCGGCTTGGTGACGCCCCGTACCGTTAGAAGGTCGCCGTCTCTGTTTTCTGCCTAGTCGACCGCGTACGCGGTGGGCAGGCGCGAGCCGGCACCACCGACCTTTCGAAATCCTGTCCGACCTGACGATAGTGGGAGCCCTCCCGTGAGCAAGCGCACGTTCCAGCCCAGCCTTCGGCGTCGCAGCCGTACCCACGGTTTCCGCCACCGGATGCGGACCCGGGCCGGTCGCGCGATCCTTGCCGCCCGTCGGCGCAAGGGTCGCTCCGAGCTGTCGGCCTGACGCTTCACGTCGGTGCTGCCCCGTCCTTCTCGGCTGCGCCGCTCGGCGGACTTCCGGCGGACGGTGCGCGGTGGTGTCCGGGTCGGGCGACCCACGCTGGTGCTGCACGCCAACTACCTGGCAAGGGGGACGACCCCCTTGGACCCCCGCCGCGCGCACAAGAACACACGGGAGCGCGCGTCCGCGGCGGATACCGACCGGGCACGGGTGGGCTTCGTGGTCGGTAAGACTGTTGGCAACGCGGTCACCCGAAACCGGGTTCGCCGCCGGCTCCGCCACCTGGTCGCCGCGGAGCTGCCGCGTACGCCGGACCGGGTGAACGTCGTCGTTCGGGCCCTGCCCCGCGCGGCCACCGCGCCCGACGAGGTGCCGAAGGACTTCGCCGCAGCCTGGCCACAGACGCTGGCCCGACTGGGGCGACGGCCGGCGGAGGCAGGTGCACCGCGGTGAAGTACGTGCTCATCGGCCTGCTCAAGGTCTGGCGGCTGACCATCAGCCCGATCTACGGCAACGTGTGCCGCTACTACCCCAGCTGTTCGGCGTACGCGCTGCGGGCGGTGGAGTTCCACGGTGCGGTCAAGGGCAGCTGGCTGACGGTCCGGCGGTTGCTGCGCTGTCACCCGTGGTCGCCCGGCGGCTACGATCCCGTGCCCGGCACTCCGGAGTGGCAGGCCGAGCTGGCCGAGCAGCAGATGCGGTCTGAGTTTGTCGAAGACCGCCCTTCGACAGGCTCAGCGCACAAGAGCACGCAGAATGGATGGAACTCTGACGACGACGCCGAGCGGGCGTCACGACAAGGTGTGAACGCATGGAACTCTTGCCGCTGCTGATCCCGATGGCCTGGTACGACCCGTTCGTCGCCATCGGCAGCGCCATCATGACCCCGCTGTACTGGGTGGTCTCCGGGATCCTGGTGCTGGCGCACGGGATCTTCTCGCCGCTGTTCGGTGCCGAGTCGGGCTGGACCTGGACGCTGTCCATCGTGACCCTCACCGTGGTCATCCGGACCGCGCTGATCCCGCTGTTCGTCAAGCAGATCAAGTCCTCGCGGCAGATGCAGCTGTTGCAGCCCAAGGCCCGCGAGCTGCAGAAGAAGTACGGTCACGACCGGGAGAAGCTCGGTCAAGAGACCATGAAGCTGTACAAGGAGAACAACGCGAACCCGTTCGCGTCCTGCCTCCCGCTGCTGCTGCAGATGCCGATCTTCCTGGCTCTGTTCCAGGTGTTGGACGGCGTGTCGCGGACCGACGACGCCGGCAACCCGCTGGTCCGCGGCTACTGGCTGGAGCAGAACCCGCAGCTGGTCGACTCGCTGAACCAGGCGACGATCTTCGGCGCCCGAATCTCCGACACCTTCCTCAAGGTGCCGCTGAGCGGCGGCATCACCAGCGTGCACATCGTGACGGTGGTGCTGATCATCGCCATGACGGTCACCCTGTTCATCACCCAGCTGCAGCTGATGCGGAAGAACATGCCGCCGGAGGCGCTGACCGGGCCGTTCGCTCAGCAGCAGAAGATCATGCTGTACATCTTCCCGCTGATCTTCGCCGTCGGCGGCATCAACTTCCCGGTCGGCGTGCTGATCTACTGGTTCACCTCGAACCTGTGGACGATGGCCCAGCAGTTCTACGTGATCCGCCGCAACCCCGCGCCGGGCACCCCGGCGTACGACGCCTGGGAGGAGCGCCGCAAGGCGCGGATGAAGCGGCACGGTGACAGCGAGGAGCCCGAGGCCGGCGAGGCCGGCGGCAACGGCGCCCGGCCGCTGGCTCCGGTGCCCGACGGCGACGGGGCGGCCTCCGCGACCGCACCACCGCGGGTGGTGCGCCAACAGCCGCGTAAGCAGAGCCGGTCCAAGCGCAGGCGCTGACCGGGACACCGCGGCCGACGGCCGGAATGACTTCCGGCGCTGGCCGGACCGCAGAAAGGGACAGAACGTGAGCGACCAGACCGAGTCGGCCACGAAGGTGGCCGACCCCGAGGCGGACGCGGCCGAGAACCCGTTGGAGGAGGAGGCGGAGATCGCTGCCGACTACCTCGAGGAGCTGCTGGACATCGCCGATCTGGACGGTGACATCGACACCTATCTCGAGGGCGACCGGGCCCATGTGTCGATCGTCAGCCGGTCCGAGGCGTTGGTCGGGCCGGACGGCGAGGTGCTGGACGCGCTGCAGGAGCTCACCCGGCTGGCCGTGATGACGCAGACCGGGGACCGCAGCCGGCTGATGCTGGACGTCGCCGGGTACCGCGACCGGCGGCGGAAGGAGCTGATCGCCCTGGCCACCGACGCCGTACGCGAGGTGCAGGACTCCCGGGACCGGGTGCCGCTGGCTCCGATGAACCCGTTCGAGCGCAAGATCGTCCATGACGCCGTGGCCGCCGCTGGGCTGACCAGTGAGTCCGAGGGCGAGGAGCCCCGCCGGCACGTGGTGGTGCTGCCGGTCTAACCCCCCGTCGCAGACCTCACGGTCCTCACGCAACCGCCCGGCCTCGCAACCATCCGCCCTCGCAGGCTCGGGCTCCCGCCAGGCCCGTCCACGCTCCGCCGGGCGGTCCCGTGAGGACCGCTCCGTGTGCTCCTCCCCGGGCTCGTCAGTCCGGTCGCGTAACGTCGCGCCGTGGACGTGCACGAGCTGTCCCGGCCGGAGGCCCGGCGGATCGCCGTGCGGGCACAGCTGCTCGATGCGGCGAGGCCGACCGACCTGCTGGACACCGTCCGCCACCTGACCATGCTGCAGCTGGATCCGATCGCCGCCGTCGCGCCGAGTGCGGATCTCGTCGCCTGGAGCCGGCTGGGAGCGGCGTACCGGCCCGCTCAGCTCGCCGAGGCCGTCGACGAGCGTCGACTTATCGAGCTCGACGCCCGGCTGCGGCCGGCCGAGGACTTCGCCCTGTACCGGGCCGAGATGGCGCAGTGGCCGGGTCCGGGGCGGCTGCGGGACTGGCATCGGGCCAACCAGCAGTGGCTCGCCGCCAACGACGCCTGCCGCCGAGACATCCTGGACCGGCTCACCCGGTCGGGACCCTTGCCGTCCCGCGAGCTGCCGGACAGCTGTGCGGTCCCCTGGTCCTCGACCGGGTGGACCAATGACAAGAACGTCACTCGGATGCTCGAGTTCCTGGTGGCCAGCGGCGAGGTCGCCGTCGCCGGGCGACAGGGCCGCGACCGGCTGTGGGACCTGGCCGAGCGGGTCTACCCCGATGACCCGGTGGTGCCAGCCGAGGAGGCGCTCCGCCGCCAGAATGAGCGACGCCTCCGGGCGCTGGGTCTGGCCCGGGAGCGCGGTCCGGTGTACCCGGGAGAGCCGGCGGACGTGGGTGAGGTCGGCGAGCCGGCGGTGGTCGAGGGCGTACGCGGGCGCTGGCGTGTCGATCCGGAGCAGCTGGGCCGGTTGGGGCAGCCGTTCACCGGACGGGTGGCGCTGCTGTCCCCCTTCGACCGGCTGGTCCACGACCGGAAGCGGGCGATCCAGATCTTCGGGTTCGAGTACCAGCTGGAGATGTACAAGCCGGTGGCCCAGCGGCGCTGGGGTTACTACGCGCTGCCGATCCTTCGTGGTGACGAGCTCGTCGGCAAGCTCGATGCCACGGCCGACCGCAGAGCCGGCGTGCTGCGGGTCGACGCGATCCACCAGGATGTGCCGTTCGACGCCGCGACCAACGCCGGCGTCCGCGCCGAGATCGACGAGCTGGCCGGCTGGCTGGGACTCGAGGTCAGGCTGACGCCGTAATCGAACAGTAGGGTTCGGTCATGGTTGACAGCTGGACGACCAGATCCGGTCAGATCACGTGATGAGCTGGCTGGATTGAGCGAGCCGTGGTTCGCTGACGAGCTGTTCGGCGACGCTTCGGTAACGATAAGACGATATGTCGACATTCTGGCTACCGATGGCGTCGTGCGGGGGCTGATCGGACCTCGGGAGACCGACCGGCTGTGGGATCGGCACGTGCTGAACAGTGTGGCAATCTCCGGTCTGATCAGGGCAGATGCCGAGGTGGTTGACGTCGGCAGCGGCGCCGGGCTGCCGGGGATCCCGCTCGCCGTGCTGCGACCGGACCTGCGGGTGACATTGCTCGAGCCGCTGCTGCGGCGGGTGACCTTCCTGACCGAGACGGTCGACGTCCTCGGCCTCGGGGACCGGGTGCGGGTGGTGCGCGGCCGGGCCGAGGAGCATGGCGAGCAGTACGACGTCGTCGCCGCCCGGGCCGTCGCGCCACTGGCCCGGCTGGTCCAGTGGTGCGTGCCACTGCGACGGCCAGGTGGGGCAATCCTGGCGCTGAAGGGCCGATCCGCCGCCGAGGAGGTCGCGGAGGCCGGCCCGGAGCTGGCGGCGACCGGGCTGACCGTGGAGCAGCTGAGCGTTAGCGCGCATCCCTCGCTGGAGCCGGCAACGGTGGTTCGGCTGGGCGCCGGCGACTGAAGTCCCCTCCACCCCACACTCCCGCCAGGTGCTCCTTCTTCCCGGCTGCTGCACTCGCGGGAAGGGGCTAACCGGTAGCGCAAGGCGCGGTCAGCGGCGATACCCGGACGGTTGCCTGGGTGTCGCAGTGCGTTGATAACGTGTCCGCGGTCGAGAATGGCCGGAACGTTGCCAAATGTCAGGGGCCGATTTCGATGGGTGCCGTCGTTGTTGAGAAGGTTGCCCCTGGCCTGGGGTGGCCCCGAAAAGTCGATCCGGACCCGGCTATCGGGTGGCCGAACGTTTCACGTGAAACGGCGACCGGCTCCCCGCCACCGACGAGCCCGTTCATGCGGGCGCACGGGCCTCGACGTGCTCGCTTCGACGAGGACGAGGTGCCGCCGATCCCCGCGGCCGAGCAGGAGCCGGACGATGTTTCACGTGAAACGGCACCGACCCAGCTGCCCGCACCGGCCACGACGCGCATCTTCGTCGTCGCCAACCAGAAGGGCGGCGTCGGCAAGACCACCAGCGCGGTGAACCTGGCGACCGCCCTCGCTCTGGGTGGACTCTCCGTACTGGTGATCGATCTCGACCCCCAGGGCAACGCATCAACCGCCCTCGGGGTCGATCACCCCGTGGGGACCCCGGGCTCCTACGAGGTCCTGATCGCGGGGGACTCGCTCGTCGACCACCTGGTGGAATCGCCGGAGGCGCCGAACCTCGCGGTGCTGCCGGCCACCATCGACCTGGCCGGCGCGGAGATCGAGCTGGTCTCGATGGTCGCCCGGGAGAGCCGCCTGCTGAAGGCGCTCAACGCCTACCTGGCCGACCACCCGTGCGACTACGTCTTCCTCGACTGCCCGCCCTCGCTCGGCCTGCTGACCCTCAACGCGCTGGTGGCGGCAACCGAGATCCTGATCCCGATCCAATGTGAGTACTACGCGCTCGAAGGGGTGTCTCAGCTGGTGCGGACCATAGACCTGGTGAAGGGCGAGCTGAACAATCAGCTGCGGCTCAGCACGGTCCTGCTGACCATGTACGACGGCCGCACCCGACTGGCTGCCCAGGTGGCCGAGGAGGTGCGGACCCACTTCGCGGCGGAGACGCTGCCGACGGTGATTCCGCGCTCGGTCCGGATCTCCGAGGCGCCCAGTTACGGACAGTCGGTGCTGACCTACCACCCGGACTCGGCCGGAGCGGTGTCCTACCTGCGGGCCGCGGAGGAGATCGCCCATCGCGGTGCGAGGGAGGCCGCCTGATGGCCGCCACGACCAAGAGCCGCGGTCTCGGGCGGGGCCTCGGCGAGCTGTTCCAGCGGACCGACCTGAACGAGCCGTCGACGGTTCGGTCCGAGCCTGGGCAAGACCGCCCGGTCGACGACCCCACGACGGCGCCTTCGACGAGCTCGGGGCGCACCGAGGAGGGCTCCCGGCGCGCACCGGGGACGGCTCGCGCGGACGCGTCGATTCCCGAGGGCTCGTACTTCGCCGAGCTGCCGATGGAGTCCATCACGCCCAACCCCCGGCAGCCACGAACGGTGTTCGACGAGGACGCCATGGCGGAGCTGGTCGAGTCCATCGCCGAGGTCGGGCTGCTGCAGCCGGTGGTCGTCCGACCGCTCAGCGACGACCGGTTCGAACTGGTGATGGGCGAGCGGAGGTGGCGGGCGGCCCAGGCCGCCGACCTCACGGTGATCCCGGCGATCGTCCGGGAGACCAAGGATCATGACCTGCTGCGGGACGCAC
>DASQVF010000454.1:0-2836 GCA_035640915.1 Propionibacteriaceae bacterium | reverse complement strand
CGGCCCGCCGACTTGTCGGCAGCCTCGACCCGCCGCCGCGTCCGGTCACGCTGAACCCGGCGGCCCTCTTCGACATCGACACGCCGGAGGCGCTGCAGACCTGGCGCCGACGTACTGGGGGTCTGACCTGAGGGTCGCCGGCCCCAGAATCTCCCTCCAGACGCGCTCGGCTGAGCGTCGTCCCGCGTCGACCGGCCCGGCCGGGTGCGTCTGGAGGGAGATTTCTGGCGTTGCGGCGACAGGATTACCGCAGGTCGAGGCGTAGGACCCGGCCGCGGCCGGCACTCATGGTGTTCGCGGTCACGTAGACGCTCGTCCCGGCGAGTTGGGGCAGCTCGCCTCGCCGGAGAAGGACCGAGTAGAGGAAAGTCGAGTTGGGAGCGGGGGAGTGGCGAGCGGGAGCCGGGAGCTGGCTGTCGAGGTCAGGCGAAGGGTGGACGGGCATCCCGCGCGTGGCTGACCCGTCCGGCCAGCCGCCAGGCTCGGGCGACGAGATCGCGATCGGCCTCGGTGACCAGGTTGCCCATCACCCGCAGCGCGATGGTCATCAGTAGCCGCGACCGCATCCCGATCGGTCCCAGCCGGGCCAGCAGCCCGGGCACGGTGATCAGCGCGGCGAGCCGGCGGGCGATGGAGAAGGCCGGCCCGTAGTGGGAGCGGAGCAGCGCCGGCCAGCCGCGGTGCAGATCGGCCCGCGCGGCGATCAGATCGGCCACCAGCCGCCCGGTCTCCAGTCCGTAGTCGATGCCCTCGCCGTTGAGCGGGTTGACGCAGGCCGCCGCATCGCCGATCAGGGCCCAGTTGGGTCCGGCGACGCCGCTGACCGCACCGCCCATCGGCAGCAGGGCCGAGGTCGGCACCCGCACCGAGGGCCCGAGCTGCCACTCCTCCCGGCGCTGGTCGGCGTAGTACTCCAGCAGCGGTCGCAGCGACACGTTGGCCGGCCGCTTGGCCGTGGCCAGGGTTCCCACCCCGAGGTTCACCTGGCCGCCGCCGAGCGGGAAGATCCAGCCGTAGCCCGAGAGCAGCTCGCCGGCCGTGCCCCGCAGCTCGAGGTGGGACGAGATCCAGCGGTCCTCGCGACCGGAGTCCAGGTAGGCGCGGGCGGCCACCCCGTAGACGGTGTCGCGGTGCCATTGCCGCCCGAGCACCCGGCCGAGCGGCGAGCGCACGCCGTCGGCGACCACGAGCCGTGCGCACCGCACCTCCCGCGGGCCGCGGTCGCCGGCGAAGACGACCCCGCGTACCCGATCCCCGGTCCGCATCACGTCGACCGCCTTGGCGGGCGGCAACGCTCGGACGCCCGCGGCCAGCGCGGTCTGCCGCAGGTGGTGGTCCAGCTCGGTCCGCGCCACCGCCGAGCCGTACGGCGGCAGCGACCCGCCCGGCCACGGCAGCTCCAGGACCTGGCCGAACCCGTGCGCCCGCAGGCCCTCGTTGACCGTGTGCCGCCGCGTCCAGTCGCCGAGCCCCAGCCGGTCCAGCTCGCCCATCGCCCGCGGGGTCAGCCCGTCGCCGCAGGACTTGTCCCGCGGGAAGCTGGCCGCGTCGGCCAGCGTGACCTCCAGCCCGGACCGTGCCGCCCAGGTTGCGGCGGCCGATCCGGCCGGCCCGGCGCCGACGACGAGCACGTCGGTCTCCTCAACCCAGGTCGTCACGCGGCGGCACCCACGCCCCCAGTGTTCCAGGCGGAACGGCGGTTTTATTTCGCATCGCAGATGTTGCGTAAATGCCGACGTCAGGCCTAGTCCACTCGGTATTGAGGTGTCGCCGACACGTCGTAGAGTGGGGTCCGCGAAGTTAGTGAAAGAATTCACGAGCGAGGATCGGAGACACGTCGGAGATGAGTCCCTACCTCGGCATCGTCATTCTGCTGGCCCTCGCGTCCGCCTTCGTGGCCCTGACGATTCTCACCAGCGTGATGGTGGGGCCCGGTCGCTACAACAGGGCGAAGTACGACTCCTACGAGTGCGGCATCGAGCCGACCCCACAGCCGGTGGGCGGTGGCCGGTTCCCGGTGAAGTACTACATCACGGCGATGCTGTTCATCGTCTTCGACATCGAGATCGTCTTCCTCTACCCGTGGGCGGTCTCCTTCGGCCAGATGGGCACGTTCGCCCTGGTCGAGATGGTGCTGTTCATCGCGACGGTATTCATCGCCTACTTCTACGTGCTCCGCCGCGGCGGACTGGAATGGGACTAGAGACCCATGGGGGTTGAGGAGAAGCTGCCGACCGGGGTGCTGCTGACCACCCTGGAGGACATCTTCGGCTACATGCGCAGCGCGGCCTTCTGGCCGGTGACCTTCGGGCTGGCCTGCTGCGCGATCGAGATGATGACCTACGGGGCGCCGCGCTACGACTCGGGCCGCTGGGGCCAGGAGGTGTTCCGCGCCTCGCCGCGGCAGGCCGACCTGATGATCGTGGCCGGCCGGCTGAGCCAGAAGATGGCCCCGGTGCTGCGGCAGATCTATGACCAGATGCCGAACCCGAAGTGGGTGTTGGCCATGGGGGTCTGCGCGAGCACGGGCGGGATGTTCAACAACTACGCGCTGGTCCAGGGCGTCGACCACGTCGTCCCCGTGGACATGTACCTGCCCGGCTGCCCGCCGCGGCCGGAGATGCTGATCGACGCCATGTTCAAGCTGCGCGAGAAGGTGCGGCACACCCCCATCGGGCTGAACGCCATCACCGCCGCCCAGGAGACCGAGCAGCGGCAGCTGGAGGCGCCGGCGACCGTCGAGCGGAAGGGCCTGTTGCGGTGAACTCCGATCCTGTACAGGGGGTCGAAGGGGGGTCGTCCCCCCTTCCTGACGGAGACGGTCCACGGCCGACGG
>DASQVF010000453.1:0-2074 GCA_035640915.1 Propionibacteriaceae bacterium | reverse complement strand
CGGCGATCCTGCCCAACCGCCCGCCGCTCCCTCTGGCCTGACGCCGCCCCCACCTCCCACTCCGCGGCACTCAGGCGTACTCCGCGGCAGCAGCAACCGCCGCGGAGTCGGCCCAAAGGCCGCGGAGTGGCAGGAGGAAGTCAGCGGACCAGGCCGGACTGGTAGGCGATCACCACCAGCTGGGCGCGGTCCCGAGCGCCCAACTTGGTCATCGCCCGGCTGACGTGGGTCCGGGCGGTGGCGTGGCTCACCACCAGTCGCTCGGCGATCTCGGAGTTGCTCAGGCCCTCGCCGATCAGGCCGAGCACCTCACGTTCCCGCTCGGTCAGCTCGGCCAGCCGCGGATGGGGTCGGCGTAAAGCCGACCGGGAGGTGAAGGACGCGATCACCCGGCGGGTCACCGAGGGGGACAGCAGCGACTCGCCCGCCGCGACCAGCCGGATGGCCCGCAACATGTCGGCCGGATCGCTGTCCTTGATCAGGAAACCGGCGGCCCCGGCCTGCAGGGCGTCGAAGACGTACTCGTCCAGCTCGAAGGTGGTCAGCATGATCACCCGTACGCCGGCGCAGGCCGGGTCGGCGCTCACCGAACGCAGCGCGGCGATGCCGTCGAGCTCCGGCATCCGGATGTCCATCAGGACGACATCGGGCAAGGTCCGGCGGATCAGGCTGACCGCCTCGCGCCCGTTCTCCGCCTCCCCGGCCAGCCTCAGGTCGTCCTCGGACTCGATCAGCACCCGCAGACCCATCCGGACCAGGGGCTGGTCGTCGGCCAGCGCCACCGAGATGCTCACGGAGCCTCCGGATCCAGCGGCAGCACGGCGCGGACCACCAGCCCGCCGCCCGGGCGGACTCGCACCTCCAGCGTCCCGCCGACCGCGCGGGCGCGCTCCCCCATGCCCCGGATCCCGTTGCCGGGAGCCGGCACCGTGCTGGCCGGGCCGTCGTCGCTGACCTCGACGACCAGCCGCGCCGGCTCTCGCGTCACCCGGACCACCGCCGTCGCCTGCTCCGCGTGCCGGACCACGTTGGTCAGCGCCTCCTGGATGATGCGGAAGGCCGCCTGGTCAACCGCCGCCGGCAGCGGTGTCCCGTCCCCCTCCCGCACCACCTCGACGGTCCGGCCCGCCTCCCGCAGTGCTGCGACCAGGGCGTCCAGACGGCCCAGTCCGGGCAGCGGCGCCCGTGGCTCGCCGGCCTCCGGGTCGTGGAACACCTCCAGCGTGGTCCGCAGCTCGGCGAGCGCCTCGCGGCTGGTGGTTCGGATCGCCTCCAACGACGCGGCAACCTGGTCCGGCCGCCGGTCGAGCACGTGCAGCGCCACCCCGGCCTGCATGGTGATCACCGACAGGCTGTGGCCGACCACGTCGTGCACGTCCCGGGCGATCCGCATCCGCTCCTCGTACGCGTACCGCCGCCGGTCCTGCTCCCGGGCCACCCGCTCACTCTCCCGCCGGCTCCGCCGCAGCAGGGCCAACAGGGCCGGCACGATTGCCAGGGCGACGCCGAACACCACGCCCGCGTACAGGCTCGGGTTGAGCAGCCCGAGGTACGGCTCGGACCAGTATCCGGCGGCGATCATCGGGACCAGCAGGACGGTCAACGGCAGCCACCGGCGCAACGGCAGGGCCATGGCCATGGCGTAGATGCCCAGCGCCGGGGCCAGGAAGACCGGCGGGAAGCTCGCACCGGCCGCCAGGTAGCCGGCTACTCCGACCACCGTGGCCACGAACGCGGGGCGCGGCCAGACCCGGCGCAGCGCGAGGCCGGCGACCATCATCAGCACCGGCGCCAGCACCCAGTCGGCAACCTCCGGCCGGTCGAGCAGCCAAGGAGGCGGAGGACCGCCGCGGCGGCCGGGCGGACCGGTGTCGAGGTCCATCGGGTCGCCGTCCGGTCCCCAGTGGAAGGCCGCGGCCGACCAGCACATCCAGCCGAGGACCAGCGCGACCACGGAGTCGACGAGGAGGGAACGGGTCGCAGCCCGCATCAGGACCTCCTACCTCCGCTGGTGCACCGAGATTAGGGCAGCACATCCCCCTGCTACATCGGCTCGCGGACGTACCCCGACTAC
>DASQVF010000452.1:0-2498 GCA_035640915.1 Propionibacteriaceae bacterium | reverse complement strand
CGAAGGTGTTGTTGCCGTCGGCCCGCAGCTCGGCGACCGCCTGCTCCTTGGTGAGCCCGGCCGGCAGGCTGGCCCCGATCGCGCCGGTGAAGATCACGTCGGTGGCCCGGCCGAGCAGCAGCGGACCGATCACGTTGAACGCGATGCCGACGATCGCCAGCACCAGGACGCCGATCAGCACCCCCCGCTCCGGTGCCAGGTGCCCGAGCAGCCGCTTGAAGGAGCTCAGGAAGTTCAGCGACTTCTCGCCGGTGCCCTGGCCGGGACCCATCATCCGCCCCATGCCGCCGGTCGGCCCGTACTTCGGGCGCTCCGGCGCCTTGGCCGGAGCAGGCGCCGGGGTGACCTGTCCGTTGCTGCTCATGCCGCCGCCTCCGTCGCGCTGCGCTGCGAGTCCACGATCTCCGCGTACGTCGGACAGGTCTCGAGCAGTTCGGAATGGGTGCCGGTGCCGACGACCTCCCCGTGCTCGAGCACCACGATCTGGTCGGCGTCGGCGATGGTGGCCACCCGCTGCCCCACGATGATCACGCACCGGTCGCGGGTCTCGGCCTTGAGGGCGGCACGGAGCCGGGCGTCGGTGGTCACGTCCAGCGCGGAGAACGAGTCGTCGAAGACGTAGATCTCGGGCCGCTTGACCAGGGCCCGGGCGATCGAGAGCCGCTGTCGCTGCCCGCCGGAGACGTTGGTCCCGCCCTGGCTGATCGCGGCCTCCAGCCCGCCGGGCATGGCCCGGACGAAGTCCTCGGCCTGGGCCACCCGCAGGGCGTGCCAGAGCTCGTCGTCCGTTGCGTCCGGGTTGCCGTAGCGCAGGTTGCTGGCCACCGTGCCGGAGAACAGGAACGGCTTCTGCGGCACCAACCCGATCCGGCTCCACAGCAGGTCGGCCTCGGTGTCGCGTACGTCCACCCCGTTCACCCGCACAGCGCCGCCGGTCGCGTCGAACAGCCGCGGGATCAGGGAGATCAGCGTCGACTTCCCGGCACCGGTGGAGCCGATGATCGCGGTGGTCTGCCCGGGTCGCGCCACGAGGTTGATGTTGCGCAGCACCGGCGTCTCGGCGCCGGGGTAGGTGAACTCGGTGTCGGTGAACTCCACCGTCGAGGTCAGCGGCAGGCTGGTCACCGGCCGCGCCGGCAGCACCACGGAGGACTCGGTCTCCAGCACCTCGCCGATGCGATCCGCCGAGACCGCGGCGCGCGGAGCGATCATCAGCAGGAAGGTCGCCATCATCACCGCGAACAGGATCTGGATCAGGTAGGTGAGGAACGCGGTCAGCGAGCCGACCTGCATCTCGCCGGCGGCGATCCGCTGGGCGCCGAACCAGAGCACGGCGACGCTGGAGATGTTGAGGATGAGCATCACGATCGGGAACAGGGACGCCTGCAGCCGGCCCACGGTGGTCGCGGTCGCGGTGAGCTCGGCGTTGGCCCTGGCGAACCGGTCGGACTCGTAGGGCTCTCGGACGAAGGCCCGGACCACCCGGATGCCGGTGATCTGCTCCCGCAGCACCCGGTTCACGGTGTCGATCCGCTCCTGCATGATGCGGAACAGCGGCCGCATCTGGCGGACCACCAGCAGGATCGCGCCGGCCAGCACCGGCATGGCCACCGCGAGCAGCCAGGACAGCCCGACGTCCTCGCGCAGGGCCATTCCCACGCCGCCGATCATGGTGATCGGCGCGGACAGCAGCAGGGTGGCCGACAGCAGGACCAGCAACTGCACCTGCTGCACGTCGTTGGTGGTCCGGGTGATCAGCGACGGGGCGCCGAAGCGGTTGACCTCGCGGGCGGAGAAGGCGAGGACCCGGTCGAAGATCGCCTCGCGGACGTCGCGGCCGAAGCTCATCGCAACCCGGGCGCCGACGTAGGTGCCGGCGATGGTGCAGACCACCTGCAGCACGCTGACCGCCAGCATGGCGCCGCCGGTGCTCCAGATGTAGCCGATGTCGCCGCGGGCGACGCCGTCGTCGATGATCGCCGCGTTGAGGCTGGGCAGGAACAGCGAGGCCATGGTGCCGAACAGGGACAGGACGAGCACCGCGACCAGCGGCCAGCGGTAGGGGGCCAGGAAGCGGCGGAGCAGTGGGATCAGCATGATCCGGGTGCCTCGATTCCGTGGCGGAGCAGGTCGACGATCTGCTCCGGTTCGGTGTAGCGCTCGTTGCCGAGGATGGGATGGGTCAGCGCAAAGGTGATCGTGCGCAGGGCGTTGGCCGCCTCCGCGGCCGGGATCCGCAGCCGAACGGCGTCGGGCTCCAGCAGGGCGGCGAGGGCGGCGTTGAGCCGGTCGTTGTCACTGCGCTGCCGGTCGCGGAAGTCCCGCTGGTCGTGCCGCGGTCCGATCCGCATCGAGTGGAACAGCGCGAACACCCGGCGTAGCTGGGACTGCAGCACCCGCACCGCGGCGACCATCCGGGCGTCCAGCTCGAGGCTCGGGTCGATGGCGGCCAGCTCGTCACAGGTCCGCTGCACGTCGAAGACGTCCTCGAGCACCGC
>DASQVF010000451.1:0-3558 GCA_035640915.1 Propionibacteriaceae bacterium | reverse complement strand
GCGCGGACCACCGGGACCTCGGTGGTCGGGTTGAGGGTGCGGGTCTGCACCCGGACCTGGTTGTCGCCGATGGTGCTGACGATGGAGTCGTCCAGGTCCGGCAGGCCGGTCGCCACGACGGCCTCGCGTACCTGGTCGACGGTCTGCGCGGTGACCTGGGTCGAGGCCTTGAAGTCCGCGCCGCCCCGGAACTCGATGCCGAAGGACAGGCCGCGGATCAGCACCGCGAGGATTGAGATGCTGAGCAGGATGGCCGACAGGATGTACCACCGGCGGCGGTGGCCGATGAAGTTGTAGGAGATCTCGCCGGTGTACAGCCGGGAGGTCAGCGTGCTCAGCTTGCTCATCCGACGCCCTCCGTCACCGGCCGGCGAGAGCGTACGCCGGGCAGCGCCTTGACTCCCAGGTGTGCCGGATCGAGGCCGGACAGCCGGTGGCCGCCGCCGAAGAACTTGGTCCGGGCCAGCAGGGTCACCATCGGCTTGGTGAACATGAACACGACCAGCACGTCGATCAGCGTGGTCAGCCCCAGCGTGAACGCGAAACCCTTGACCGACCCGATGGCCAGGATGAACAACACCACGGCGGACAGCATCGAAACCGCGTCGGCGATCAGGATGGTCTGCCGGGCCCGGCGCCATCCGGTCTCCATCGCCGTGCGCAGGCTGCGTCCCTCCCGGACCTCGTCGCGAATGCGTTCGAAGTAGATGACGAAGCTGTCCGCGGTCACTCCGATGGCGACGATCGCTCCGGCGATGCCCGGGAGGTTCAGCGCGAAGCCGACCGAGCTGCCCAGCAACACGATCATGGCGTAGGTGATCACGCCGGCGACCGCCAGCGAGGTGACGACCACGATGCCGAGCCCGCGGTAGTAGGCGAAGCAGAACAGGACCACCAGGGCGAGACCGATGATGCCGGCGATGATCCCGGCCCGCAGCTGCTCACCACCAAGGGTGGCGGAGACGTTGTTGACCTCCGAGACGTCGAAGGCGAGCGGCAGCGCCCCGTACTTCAGCACGTTGGCCAGCTCGGTCGCGCTCTGCTGGTTGAAGCTCCCCTCGATCTGGGCCCGGCCGCCGGGGATCGGCTCCTTCACCGACGGCGCCGAGATGGAGACGGCGTCCAGCACGATGGCGAACCGGTTCTGCCCCTCGCCCCGCGCGGCCAGGGCGCGGGTCGCCTCCTCGAAGAGAGCGGCGCCCTCGGAGTTGAACTCCAGGTCGACCACCCAGGCGACGTCGTTGGCCGGCACGCCGGCCGAGGCGGTGGCCAGCTGGTTGCCCTCGATCAGGGTGGGGCTCAGCAGGTACTTCTCGGTCTTGGCTTCGTTGCAGCTGAACAGCGGCTGGTCGGCGACGTCCTGCGCCGGCGTATCGCAGGTGAACTCGGCGAACGCCGCCTGGCACGGTTCGCTGGGCACCCAGTCGATCGCCTGGTCGGGCGGGGTTCCCCGGCCGTCGGCGGGCAGGCAGACCTCGCCGATCGGTCTCGGGGGCGCTGTGGGCAGCGCCGGGAACGGCTTGTTGTTGCCCGACGGGGTGGGCTCGGGCACCACGCTGGTCGAGCCCGTCGGCTCGCCGGACGGCGCGGGCGACTCCGTCGGCGCCGGGGTGGGCTCGGGCGCGGGCGGCGGGGTGACCTGCTCGGCGGCGTACACCGCGCGGAAGCGGAGTAGAGCCGTCTGGCCCACCAGCTCAACCAGCTGGTCGCGCTGCACGTTGGGCACGGTCACGATCAGCTGCCGGTCCCCGGCGGTGGTCACCTCGGACTCGCCGACGCCCAGGCTGTCCACCCGGCTCTGGATGATGGTCCGGGCGAGCTGCAGGCTGTTCGGGTCGATGGCCCCGGTGCCGGTGGTGTTCTGAGCGGTCAGCGTGATGGTGGTGCCGCCGCGAAGGTCGAGGCCGAGCTTGGGGACCCAGGTCTTGCCGAGGGCGAGCAGCCCGAACAGGCCCGCCACCAGGACGGCGAGCACGATCAGGGTGCGTCCGGGATGCCCGGTCGAGGTTGTTGCCACGTACGTGAGGTCCTTAGGGGAGCTCGGTCAGCCCGCGGTGGTCGGTCTCTGTCCAGCGCCGGTGGCCGGCGGCTCCCGGTCGTCGTTCACCGGACGGATCGGCTCGGGCTCCACCGGCAGCGGACCCTCCGGCTCGACGGTCACCGCGTCCTCGTCCAGGTCGGTCTCGTCCAGCTCGGTGTCCTCGTCACCCTCGGTGACCACCCGGGCGACCGCCTGCTTGAGCACGGTCAGCTCGTTGCCCGGGGAGATCTCGAGCACCACCTGCTTCTCCCCCACGGAGAGCACGGTGCCGAACAGGCCGCTGCCCAGCATGACGCGCTGGCCCGGCGTGAGCGCACTCAGGATCCGCGAGATCTCCTGCTGGCGCCTGCGCTGCGGCCGCATGATCAAGAAGTAGAACGCGACCACCATCAAGGCGATCAGGATCAGCGTGCTGTATTGGTCCATTGCTCCGGCGTTCGTTGAGGCGGCGTTCAGGGGGTCCCGGGCAGGTCCGTCCGGGCCCGACCGCCGTACTCTACCTACTCGGAGCCGAAAACCCCGAACAGGTCGTCGCGCGCCGGTGCCGGCAGGCCGAGGTGTCGCCAGGCGGCCGGCGTGGCGACCCGGCCGCGCGCGGTGCGCATCAGGAATCCCTGCCGGACCAGGAACGGCTCAGCGACCTCCTCCACGGTCTCCCGCTCCTCGCCCACCGAGATGGCGAGCGTCGACAGGCCGACCGGTCCTCCCCCGAACCGGGCGCAGACCGCCTCGAGCACGTTCCGGTCGAGCCGGTCCAGGCCCAGCTCGTCCACCTCGTACAGCTCCAGCGCCGCCTGGGCCACGCTGCGGCTCACCTCGCCGCCGGCCCGGACCTGGGCGAAGTCCCGGACCCGGCGCAGCAGCCGGTTGGCGATCCGCGGTGTGCCGCGGGAGCGGCGGGCGATCTCGGTCGCCGCGTCGGCGTCCAGTGGGATCCGCAGCAGCTCGGCCGAGCGGTGGAGGATGTGCTCCAGGGCGGCGGCGTCGTAGAAGTCGAGCTGAGCGGTGAAGCCGAACCGGTCCCGCAACGGTCCCGGCAGCAGGCCCGCCCGGGTGGTGGCGCCGACCAGGGTGAACCGCGGGATGTCCAGCGGGATGGCGGTCGCGCCGGGGCCCTTGCCCACCACCACATCGACCCGGAAGTCCTCCATCGCCAGGTAGAGCATCTCCTCGGCGGGCCGGGACATCCGGTGGATCTCGTCGAGGAAGAACACCTCCCCCTCCACGAGGCCGGACAGGATCGCGGCCAGGTCGCCGGCGTGGGTGATCGCCGGGCCGCTGGAGATCCGCAGCGGTGCCGACATCTCGGCGGCGATGATCATCGCCAGGGTGGTCTTGCCCAGACCCGGCGGCCCGGAGAGCAGCACGTGGTCGGCGACGCCGCCGCGGTGCCGGGCCGCCTCCAGCACCAGTCCCAGCTGGTCGGAGACCCGGGACTGGCCCTCGAACTCGGCCAGGGTGGTGGGACGGAGGGCGGACTCCGCCGCCTGCTCCTCCGGGTCGGCGGCGCTGCGGAC
>DASQVF010000450.1:0-3675 GCA_035640915.1 Propionibacteriaceae bacterium | reverse complement strand
ATGAACGAGCAGTTCGGCTACATCGCCATCCAGTCGACCCGGCCGCAGCTCATCGGCGTCGCACTGACCGACTCCCCGGTCGGGCAGCTGGCCTGGATCCTGGACAAGTTCCGGGAGTGGACCCATCCCCGGTCGGCCCTCCCCGACACGATCGTCGACCGCGACCGGCTGCTGACCAACGTGATGCTCTACTGGCTGACCGGCACCGCCGGGACCGCGGCGTACGTGGGGTACGCCCAGGAGGCGGGCTGGGGCGTACCGGTCGAGAAGTCACCGGTGCCCACGGCCGCGATCATGTTCGCCCACGACGTGGGCATCCGCCGCTACGCCGAGGCCGAGCACACGATCGTCCGCTGGACCGACGTCGAGGGTCGCGGTGGCCACTTCGCCGCGCTCGAGGAGCCCGAGCTGCTGGCCGCCGACATCGAGGAGTTCTTCGCCGGCCGGAGCTGACGGCTCTCCACCCTTACGTCCGCACAAGTGGTCGTCAGAGCGACCACGTGTGCGGACGTAACGGGTGAGGCCGGCGGTTACGAGGTCCAGGCCCGCCAGAGCCGGGCGTACTCCCCACCGGCGGCGAGCAGCTCGGCGTGGCTGCCCAGCTCGGCGATCCGGCCGTCGATCACCACGGCGATCCGGTCGGCGTCGTGGGCGGTGTGCAGCCGGTGGGCGATCGCCACCACGGTCCGGTCCTCGAGCAGGGCGGCCATCGACCCCTCCAGGTGCCGAGCGGTGTGCGGGTCGATCAGCGACGTCGCCTCGTCCAGTACCAGGGTGTGCGGGTCGGCCACCACCAGCCGGGCCAGGGCGATCTGCTGTGCCTGCGCCGGGGTCAGCTTGTACTGCCCCGACCCCAGCACCGTGTCCAGCTTCCGCGGCAGCCGGGACACCCAGTCCCAGGCGTCGACGGTCCGCAGCGCCTCGATCACCACCTCGTCCGGCGAGTCCTCCCGGGCCAGGATGATGTTGTCCCGCACCGACCCGACGAACACGTGGTGCTCCTGGGTGACCAGGGCCACCTCGGTCCGCAGCACCGGCAGCGGCAGCGCGGTCAGCTCGACCCCGCCCACCGTCACCGAGCCGGTCCGCGGCCCGTTGATCCCGGACAGCAGCCGGCCCAGGGTCGACTTGCCCGAGCCACTCGGCCCGACGATCGCCAGCCGCTCCCCCGGCCGCAGCGCCAGGTCGACCCCGTGCAGCACGTCGACCCCGCTCCGGTACGCGAACCTCAGGTCGCGCCCGACCAGGCGGTTGTCGACCGGCAACGCCGCGCCGGCCTCGCGGTCCGGCGGCACCGACGCGATGCCCAGCAGCCGGCTGGTCGAGGCGATGCCGACCTGCAGCTTGTCGAGCATCCGGATCAGCCGCTGCAGCGGCTCGACGAGGGCCTGGACGTAGAGCACCGCGGCGGTGATCTGGCCGAGGGTGACCCAGCCGTTCAGGTATCCCACCGCGCCGACCAGCAGCACCAACAGCGGGGGCAGGTCGTACACGAAGCCGAGCAGCAGGAACAAGACGTTCCGCAGCGTCATCGTGTAGCGCTCCGCCTGCGCCGACACGTCGATGTCGACGTCGAACTGCTCGGTCCGCTTCTGCTGCAGCCCCAGCGCCTCGACGGTCCGCGCCCCCTCGACCGTCTCGGTCAGGGTCGAGTTGATCACCGAGTACGTCCCGCCCTCGGTGATGTAGCCCTGCGGCGCCCGCTTCAG
Organism: Propionibacteriaceae bacterium; assembly: GCA_035640915.1. Lineage (GTDB taxonomy): Bacteria > Actinomycetota > Actinomycetes > Propionibacteriales > Propionibacteriaceae > Microlunatus. Next base: position 1,966 of record DASQVF010000450.1, on the reverse strand, counting down.
GTAGCGCCGGGCGGCGACGATCAGCAGCGGGGCCACGACCAGCAGCGGCAAGGTGAGCAGCGGCGAGTTGAGCAGCATCGCCGCCACCGTCAGGGCCGTGGTGATGATGGCGATCACCGTCTCGGGCAGGCCGAAGCGGATGGTCTGGGCCATCGTGCCCACATCCCGGGTGACCCGGGTGACGAGGTCGCCGGAGCTGGCGCTCTCCACCCGGCCCAGTGGCAGGGCCAGCACCGTCCGCACGACGTACTCCCGCGCGCTGGCCAGCACCTCCTGGCCGAAGACCGCGGAGGTCCGCAGGGCCAGGAAGGTCATCGCCGCCTGGACCACGACCACGCCGGTCACGGCCAGCGCGAGCCCGTTCAGGGTGGCGCCCAGCGTCCCGCCCGCGGCCGCCCGGTCGACGATACTGCCCAGGATCCGGGGCACGACCAGGCCCGCGATCGCCGCCAGGGCGTGCAGCACCAGCAGCGCGATGACGGGGGCACGGCGCCGCCGGATCAGGTCGCCGAAGAAACGTCCGACGTCCTTACGGTCGGCCACGGGCAGTGCCCGCTCGGGCCGGCGGGAGGCGGCGAAGTAGTCCTCCGCCCGCTGCTCCCGCAGCCGGTGCCGCTGCCGCCAGGCGCGCAGCCGGTGGCGAAGGGAGCCCTCGGTCGGCGGGATCAGCTCCGGCGGCACCCGCGGGGACGGTTCCGTGGTCCGCCAGGTCTCGGCGGACCCCTCGGGACCCCGCCGTAGCAGGGTGGTCGTCCCGGTCATCTCTCCTCTCCATCCGTGTTGTGGCCTGAGTCCTTCGACAAGCTCAGGAGAGGCCCTGTCGAAGGACGGCCTGAGGCCGTCGAAGCTCCGGTCTCGTCGTCCAGCGCCCGCGCGACCACCCCGCGGTAGCCGCGCGAGGTGCGCAGCAGCTCCTGGTGCGTGCCGTACGCCGCCACCCGGTCGCCGGACAGGAACGCCACCCGGTCCGCGTAGTGCAGCAGCAGCGGGGACCCGGTGACGACGATGGTGGTCCGTCCCTGCCGGTAGGCGGCCAGCCGCTCGGCGATCATGGCCTCGGTGTGGGCGTCCACCGCCGAGGTCGGCTCGACCATGATCAGGATGTCCGCCTCGCGGGCCAGTGCCCGGGCCAGCACCACCCGCTGTCGCTGACCACCGGACAGCCCTCGGCCCTTCTCGTCCAGCCGGCCCTGCCAGCCGCCGTCCATCGCCAGAAAGACGTCATCCGCCGCCGCGGTGAAGAGGGCGGCCTCGGCCTGCTCGAGGGTCAGCTCTCCGTGCGGGTCGATCGCCTCCTGCAGCGTGCCCGCGAACACCTGGCTGGCGCTGTCGCTGACCAGGATCTTCTCCCGCACCGCGGCGATCGGCACGTCGGCCAGGTCCACGCTGCCCAGGCTGACACCCCACTTTTCCCCGGCCAGCGCCCGCTCGCGCTCGGCCAGCTTGGCCCGCTCCGCCAGCTGCCGTTCCAGGGCGCGCCTGGCCCGCCGGCCGCTCAGCCCGTCGGCAACCTCGAGGCTGACCGGATCGTGGTCCGCCGGCAGGTAGCGGCCCAGCCGGTCGGCCAGTGCCGCCGAGTCGTCCGGCACACCGGAGACGATCATGGTCAGCTGACCCGGCTCGGCGGTGAACCCGGACCGCTCGTCGTGCAGCACGCCTTCCTCGGGCAGCCGCAGCGGCTGCTCCGGCGGCTGCCACGGCGGCTGGCCGGACAGCACCGCGATCGCCTTGCGGGCCGACACGATCGAGCGCACCCAGCGCTGGGCCAGCTCGAAGAAGGTCTGGATCGGCCAGACCATGAACAGCGCGTAGCCGAAGAAACTGATCAGCTCACCCACGCTGAGCCGTCCGGCCACCACCTCGCGGGCACCCAGCCAGGTGAGTACGACCAGGAACAGCCCGGAGAACAGCACGCTGGCCGACTCGACGACCGCCTGCCAGACGCCGGCGGCCGCCCCGGCCTGTC
>DASQVF010000449.1:0-2189 GCA_035640915.1 Propionibacteriaceae bacterium | reverse complement strand
CCGGTCGGACGCGGACTTCGTCGGGCTGGCCCGGCACCTGGGCCTGGACGGGGTGACCTATTTCGTCGGCTGGAGCGCCTGGCTGGACATCGCCCCGGCCGGGGTGAACAAGGCCACCGGCGTGGCCGAAGTTGCGGCCGGACTCGGCATCCCAGCGGCCGACGTGCTGGCCTTCGGCGACGGCCGCAACGACATCGAGATGCTCCGGTGGGCCGGCCGCGGCGTGGCGATCGGAGGCGCCCCGGCTGAGGTGCAAGAGGCGGCCGACGACGTCAGCGTCCCGTTCGAGGACGGCGGACCGGTCTTCGAGCTCCGCCGCTGGTTCGGTTAGCGGGACTCCGGCTCTCCCTGGAGAAAACTCGACCGGTGGCGAGTTTCGCCCTCGTTCCGCGAAGTCGAGGCCGAAATGTCGCCACCGGTCGACTTTTCTCCGCCTCAGAAGCCGGGCGGGGCCGTCCAGCCACCAGGCGCCAACCCCGGCTCCGGTCCCATCGGCCCCGGGTAGGCCTCGTCAGGCATGGGGAAGGAGCCGCCCTCGCCGCCCAGCAGGGTGCGGGTGAGCGACTCGGCGTCGGACAGCATCTCGTCCAGGGCGTGGGACACGTCGGCGTCCTCCGGCGGCCGGCCGGCCAGAGCGGCGTTGACCACGCAACGCCGGATCAGCTCCTTGGTGAAGGAGGCGGTCACGCCTTCGGTACGCGCCGCTGCAGTGTGGACCGCCCGCTCGGTCAGCTGGCCCGCCGCCAGCAGGTCGGCCGCGTACAGCCGGAACAGCCGCTCCCGGTCCTCCTGGTCCGGCTTGGTGATCTGGACCGCCAGGTCCACCCGGCCCGGCCGCTCCACCAGCGCCCGCTCCAGCAGGTCCACCCGGTTGGTGGTCAGGACGAAGGTGATGTCGGCGTCCGCGGCCAGCCCGTCCATCGCCTCCAGGGTCTCGAACAGAACGGCGTTGGTCTCGCCGCCGCGGTGCTCGGCGACCAGGTCGCAGTCCTCCAGCACGACCATTGCCGGCTGCGCGGCCCGGGCCAGCGCGGTGGCGTCGTTGAGCAGGCTCAGGGTTCGACCGGACAGCAGCACCGCAGTGGTACCGGGGGTCTGGCCGAGCAGGTGCCGGACCAGGTGGGTCTTGCCGGTCCCCGGCGGTCCGTAGAGCAGCACGCCACGCTTGAGGTGCTGGCCGGCCTCCTGCAGCGTCTCTCGCTGCTCGCTGATGCCGACGACGTGCCGGACCACCCGTTCCCGTACGCCCTCGGGCAGGATGACCTGGTCCGCCGCCACGTCGGGACGGTGCAGGAAGGTGAGGCTGGCTCCCGCCGCGTGGTAGTCGAAGTCGTTGCGGACGAAGGAGATCACCTGCCCGCGCAGGATGCTGAGCTCGGCCATCCGCTGGTGCACCTGGGTCAGGAAACGGTCCATCACGTCGCGGTTCGGACTCATGACCTCGAGGCTGTAGCGGTCGCGGCCGTACTGCGGGCTCGCACTGCGCTGCAACCAGACCAGCGGCGTTCCCTCGAATCGGACCTCGCCCAGACCGAAGCCGACCACCCGCCGGTCGCTGTCCGGTCCGGTGGGGCGGCGCTCGTACCCCACCGCCCCGAGTCGGAATCCCATCATCCCCAGCAGGAACTCGCCGAAGGAGTCGACGTGGATTCGGTGGCTACCAGCGATCCCGCGCCGGACCCCGGCGTACTCGGTGATCAGGGAGTCCAGGGCCAGGTCGAGGTCGACGACCTGATGGGGCGGAAACGTCTCGCTGACCGGCTCGACCTCCGCCAACGGGACGCCGAGGAACGCCTCCACGTGCCGGCCGACCTCGGACAGCTCGCGGTCGTCCGCCAGCCGGTGGATCTCCTCGGACAACCTTCGGAAGGAGCGGGCGAACTCGACGATCTCGGGATCCACATTGGGACTCTCTCACTCTTGGATGACGTTGTCCCGTGCCGGACCCTCGTTCACGCGGCCAGATGGTTCCGCGGCCAGCCGGTAACCGCCGCGGCGGCGGCCAGGACCGCCGACAGGCCCGGCTTGGGCGGCTCCTCCCGGCGTACGCCGGGGTCGCGCCGCTCCCGACGCAGGTGCCGCTTCACCGTCGACAGCGAGCAGCCGAGCCGGCGGGCGATGGTCTCAAGGCTCTCGTCGGGGTGAGCGTGCCGCAGCCGGACGACCTCGTCGTGGTCGACCTGCCGGTG
>DASQVF010000448.1:0-2654 GCA_035640915.1 Propionibacteriaceae bacterium | reverse complement strand
TCGACCTGCTGGTCAAGGCGGTGGAGGCGATGCCCGCCGCCGAGGAGCTGCGCGCCCAGCTGCAGCGTGGTGTGGCCGGCACCCGCAAGATCCCGGGCAAGCACGGTGCGGTGGCGGTGGCATACAGCCAGGTCGTGGTGGCGATCCCCGACGAGCCCGGCGCTCTGGCCCGGCTGTTCAGCGAGGTGGAGGCGGCCGGGGTGAACGTGGAGGACATCGCGATCGAGCACGACCCGGATCGTGAGGTGGGATACCTGGCCCTGTCGGTGCGACCGGAGGCCAGCGAGGACCTGGTCGCACGGATGGTCGCCCACGGCTGGTCGGTCGTCTGACGGTGGCCGGGGCGGATGGTGCCGGTGACCGCTCCCGCTAGGGTGAGGTGATGCCCGAACCAACGACGGCGACCGTGAGCCGCGGACGGCCTCTGGTCGTAGCGATCGACGGACCCAGTGGCTCGGGCAAGTCAACCACCGCGCGCGGCGTCGCCCGGCGGCTCGGGCTGGCTTTCCTCGACACCGGTGCGATGTATCGGGCGGCGGCCTGGCTGGCGGTGCACCGTGGGGTCGACCTGAGCGAGACCGAGGCCGTGGCGGGGCTCGTGCGGGAGGCGGAGATGGACCTGGTGCTGGAGCCCGACGGGTTCACCATCGCCATCGACGGCATCGACGTGACGACGGCGATCCGGGCTCCGGAGGTCTCCGCGGTGGTCAGCGCCGTCGCCACGAACCTGGCCGTGCGGGCCGACCTGGTCGCCCGGCAGAAGCAGCTGATCGCCGCGGCGACCGGCGGCGTCGTCGCGGAGGGTCGGGACATCACCACGGTGGTCGCACCCGACGCCGACGTACGCGTCCTGCTGGTCGCCGACCCGGACGCCCGGGTCGCCCGGCGGCACGCCGAGCTGTCCGACCGGGCCGACGTCGACGCCGTCACCGACCAGGTGATCCGCCGGGACCGCGACGACTCGACCGTCGCCTCGTTCACCTCGGCCGCGCCCGGCGTACACGTGATCGACTCGACCGAGCTATCTCTGGACGACGTGGTGTCGGCGATCTGCGCCCTGGTGCCCGCCGCCAGCCCGGCTCCGTGACGGATTCGGCCCGACCCGTCGTAGCGGTGATCGGGCGCCCGAACGTGGGCAAGTCCACGCTGGTCAACCGGATCCTGGGCCGGCGGCAGGCCGTCGTGCAGGACGTGCCCGGGGTGACCCGGGACCGGGTCTCCTACGACGCGGAGTGGAGCGGTCGGAACTTCGTGCTGGTCGACACCGGCGGCTGGGCCCCGGACGCCAAGGGCATGGCGGCCCAGATCGCCGAGCAGGCGGAGCTGGCCATCGCTGCCGCCGACGCCGTGGTCTTCGTGGTCGACGCGACCGTCGGCATCCAGGACGTCGACGAAGCCGTGGTCCGGGTGCTGCGGCGCAGTCGGAAGCCGGTCGTGCTGGCCGCCAACAAGGTCGACGACCAGCGGGGCGAGGCCGAGGCGACCTCGATGTGGAACCTCGGGCTGGGGGAGCCGTATGCGGTCTCGGCCCTGCACGGACGGGGGAGCGGCGACCTCCTCGACGCCATCGTCGCGGCGCTGCCGGCCGGCCCGATCGGCGATGAGCCGGAGGAGGAAGGGCCCCGCCGCGTGGCGATCGTCGGCAAGCCCAACGTCGGCAAGTCGAGTCTGCTCAACAAGCTGGCCCGGCAGCAGCGGGTGGTGGTGGACGACGTCGCCGGCACCACGGTGGATCCGGTGGACGAGCTGGTCGAGGTCGACGGAGAGATCTACCGGTTCATCGACACGGCCGGAATCCGTCGGCGGGTCAAAGAGGCGTCCGGACACGAGTACTACGCCAGCCTCCGCACCCACGGGGCGATCGAGCGAGCCGAGGTGTGCGTCGTCGTGGTCGACGCGAGCGAGCCGGTGTCGGAGCAGGACCTGCGGATCTTCACAGCGGTCGAGGAGGCCGGCCGCGCGCTGGTGATCGCCTTCAACAAGTGGGACCTGACCGACGAGGAGCGGCGACGCTACCTGCGGCGGGAGATCGAGCGCGACCTGGTGCAGTTCGAGTGGGCGGCCAAGGTGAATATCTCGGCCACCACCGGCCGGCACGTGGACCGGCTGGGGCCGGCGCTGCGCGAGGCGCTCGATGGCTGGGAGACCCGGATCCCGACCGGGCGGCTGAACGCCTTCCTAGGTCGGGTGGTGGCCGCCCACCCGCACCCGGTGCGCGGCGGCAAGCAGCCGCGGATCCTGTTCGCCACCCAGGCCCAGGTCGGGCCGCCGACGTTCGTGCTCTTCACCTCCGGCACGATCGAGGCGGGATACCTGCGGTTCGTGGAGCGGCGGCTGCGCGAGGAGTTCGGCTTCGTCGGCAGCCCGGTGCACGTGGAGGTCCGCGCCCGGGAGAAGCGCCGGAACCGTTAGTCGGTGTTGAGGTCGTACGCCTCGGCCAGCCAGCTCCGCACCTGTTCGTCGACGTCGTCCGGGCTGGTGAGCTTGATCAGGTGGACGAACCGGCCGACACCCGTGGTCTCGATGCGGCTCACCCGCGGGTCCTCGCGACGGTCGGGCAGGAAGAGCCACAGCTGCGCCGACCGCACCAGAGGCCGGAACTGGGCGATGGTCCGGTCACTCTTGAGAAAGACTCCGACGTTGACTGCGTCCTC
>DASQVF010000447.1:0-4176 GCA_035640915.1 Propionibacteriaceae bacterium | reverse complement strand
CCTGGGCCGGTCCAATGCGGACTTCGAGTTCCAGATGCTCTACGGCATCCGGCCTGGCGAGCAGAAGCGGCTGACCGGGCTGGGTCACCGGATGCGGGTCTACGTGCCCTACGGGAACGACTGGTACGCCTACCTGGTCCGCCGGCTGGCGGAGCGGCCGGCCAACCTCGGCTTCTTCCTCCGAAGCCTGGTCACGAAGAACTAGCAGCCAGTCAGAGCCAGTCGACGCGCGGTGCCAGCACGGCGTACCCGACGAAGGCGGCGACGTCGAGCAGCGTGTGCGCCACCACCAGCGGACCGACGCGCTTCCAGCGCAGGTAGAGCAGGCCGAAGATCACGCCCATGATCAGGTTCCCGATGAGGCCGCCGAAGCCCTGGTAGAGGTGGTACGCCCCGCGTACGCCGGCGCTGACCAGCAGGATCGCCGGCCACCGCCACCCCAGCTCGCCGAACCGGGTGAACAGGTAGCCGATCATCACCACCTCCTCCAGCAGCGAGTTCTGCAGCGCGGACAGCACCAGCACCGGGACCGTCCACCAGTTCTCGGCCAGCGCGGAGGCCTGCACCGTGGTGTTCCAGCCCAGCTCGCGGGCCCCGAGGTAGAGCCCGAGCCCCGGTACGCCGATACCGAGGGCGATCAGGGTGCCCAAGCCGAGGTCGAAGCCGGGCCGGCGCAGGTCCAGGCCGATCGTCGCACCGACCGGTCGGTGCTGGAGGCTGAGGAGGTAGAGCGCGAGCAGGACCGGCATCACTCCGAAGCCGAGGCCCACCAGTTGGTAGGTGAGGTCCAGCCAGGGCCGGTCGGGCGTGGCCGAGGGGTTCAGCGTGGAGGTCTGCGAGGCCAAGGGCTCGGGCCGGGTCAGCCGCTCGATGATGCGCAGCACCGAGTAGACCGCCGACTGGCCCAGGGACAGGCCGAGGACAACCAACACCTCCAGACCCAGCCGGGGACGGCGGTCCAGGGCGCTCTCCAGCGGGGCGGCGACGGTCACCGGACAAGCATGCCCGGCGGTCGGCCCGTGAAAGGCGTCCGGCCACCTGGTCTCCACGTCCTAGGCTGGAGCGCATGCGTGTAGGAGTTTTCGGAGCGACCGGTCAGGTCGGCGGCGTGATGCGGGCACTGCTGACGGAGCGGAAGTTCCCGGTCAGCGACGTCCGGTTCTTCGCCTCCGCCCGGTCAGCCGGTCGCACCCTTAGCTGGCGGGGCACCGAGATCCCGGTCGAGGACACCGAGACCGCCGACTTCTCCGGCCTCGATCTTGCCCTGTTCTCCAACGGCAAGACGGCGTCGCTGGCCACCGCCCCCCGCGTTGCCGCCGCGGGAGCGATCGTGGTGGACAACTCCTCGGCCTGGCGGATGCACCCCGAGGTCCCGCTGGTGGTGTCCGAGGTCAATCCCGCCGACGCCCTGCGGCCGCCCCGAGGGATCATCGCCAACCCCAACTGCACCACCATGGCCGCGATGCCGGTGCTGGCCCCGCTCCATCGGGCCGCCCGGCTCGTCCGCCTCCAGGTCGCCACCTACCAGGCGGTGTCCGGCTCCGGGGGCGCCGGGGTCGACGAGCTCGACGAGCAGGTCCGGGCCGGGGTCGACTCGGCCCGGGCGCTGACCCACGACGGGTCGGCCGTCGGCTTCCCGGCGCCGCAGAAGTACGTCAAGACCATCGCCTACAACGTGCTGCCGCTGGCCGGCTCCCTGGTCGACGACGGCTCGGGGGAGACCGACGAGGAGCAGAAGCTGCGCAACGAGTCGCGCAAGATCCTGCACCTCCCGGACCTCCCGGTCTCCGGCACCTGTGTCCGGGTACCGGTGTTCACCGGTCACTCGCTGGCCGTGCACGCCGAGTTCGCGGAGACCCTCAGTCCCGAGCAGGCCACCGAGATCCTGAGCACCGCCCCGGGGGTGGCGCTGATGGACGTCCCCACGCCGCTGGACGCCGCCGGACGGGACCCGAGCTACGTGGGCCGGATCCGGGCCGACCAGGCAGCGCCGGCCGGCAAGGGGCTGGTGTTCTTCGTCAGCAGCGACAACCTGCGCAAGGGAGCCGCCCTGAACGCGGTGCAGATCGCGGAGCTGGTGGCGCAGTATCAGCAAGGGGGGACGACCCCCCTTGAACCCCCCGCGGCGGGCCGAGAGCACACGGGCGCCCGCCTTCATCAGCAAGGGGGGACGACCCCCCTTGAGACCCCCGTTGAACCCCCCACGGCGGACGGAGAACACACCGGCGCCCGCCTGGCGCCGTCCGGACAGGCCGGCGTGCGGTGAGCGAGGGCCGGCGGCTGGCCATCCTCGGCGCCGGGGTGATGGGCGAGACACTGCTGTCCGGGCTGCTGCGGTCGGGCTGGACCGCCGACCAGATCGTGGCCACCGACCGCCGTCCCGAACGGCACACCGAGCTGGTCGCCCGCTACGGCGTCGCCATGGCCGAGAACGACGAGGCCGTGGCCGAGGCCGACACGGTGATCCTGGTGGTCAAGCCGCAGGACATGGCCACCCTGCTGGACGAGATCCGTGACTCGCTCAAGCCGGACACCCTCGTCGTCTCCCTCGCCGCGGGCGTGGACACCGCCTCGATCGAGGCCCGGCTGGCCGACGGGGTCGCGGTGGTCCGGGTGATGCCCAACACCCCGGCCCAGGTCGACGAGGGCATGGCCGCCATCTCGGCCGGCGCGCACTCCGACCAGAGCCATCTGGACCGGGTGACCGAGATCCTCTCCGCCACCGGCCGGGTGGTCACGGTGCCGGAGCGCTACCAGGACGCGGTGACGGCCATCTCCGGCTCCGGACCGGCGTACCTGTTCTTCGTCGTCGAGGCGATGATCGAGGCCGGGGTGCACCTCGGCCTGCCGCGGGACATCGCGACCCAGCTGGTGGTGCAGACCATGCTCGGGTCGGCCAAGCTGCTGCGGGAGACCGGCGAGCATCCGACGGTGCTCCGCGAACGGGTCACCTCTCCGGGTGGCACCACCGCCGCCGCGGTCCGGCAGCTGGAGGACCACAAGGTTCGGGCGGCCTTCCTCGGCGCGATGGAGGCGGCTCGTGACCGCAGCCGGGAGCTGGCCGCGGCTGCCCGCCAGACGCCGGCGCCGGGCGCACCGAGATGACCGGCCTGCTGATCCACAGCGAGGAGCTGACCCGCTACGACTTCGGCCCCGACCATCCGATGGCCCCCGGTCGGGTCACCAACACGATGTCACTGGCCGACCAGCTCGGGGTGCTCGACCGGCTGAATATCGTACCGCCGCCGCCGGTGGACCTCGACCTGTTGCATACGGTGCACACGCCCGACTACGTCGGCGCCGTACGCCGGGGCGAGCCCGACCCCGCGTACGGGCTGGGCAATAGTGACAACCCGGTCTTCCCCGGGATGCACGAGATCGCGGCTGCGGTGGCCATGGCCACCACCGAGGCGGCTCGACAGGTCTGGCGTGGCGAGGCCGCCCGGGCCAGCAACATCAGCGGCGGGCTGCACCACGCCATGCCGGGGCGGACCAGCGGGTTCTGCGTCTACAACGACATCGCCGTCGCCATCCGCTGGCTGCTGGACTCCGGCTGCGAGCGCGTCGGCTACGTCGACGTCGACGTGCACCACGGCGACGGCGTCCAGGCGATCTTCTACGACGACCCGCGGGTGATGACGGTCAGCATGCACGAGACCCCGGTGTGCCTGTTCCCGGGCACCGGGTACGCACACGAGACCGGTGGTCGCGGGGCGGAGGGCCGGTCGGTCAACATCGCACTGCCACCCGGGACCAACGACTCCGAGTGGCTGCGCGCCTTCCACGCCGTGGTGCCGGACGTGCTGCGGGCCCACCAGCCGCAGGTGCTCGTCACCCAGCAGGGCTGCGACTCGCACCGGCACGACCCGCTGGCCGACCTCGACCTGAGCGTCGACGGGCAGCGGGCCTCCTACCTAGGCCTGGCCGACCTCGCCGACGAGCTGTGCGAGGGCCGCTGGGTGTCGACCGGTGGCGGTGGCTACGCGGTGACCCACGTGGTGCCGCGGGCCTGGACGCACCTGCTGAGTATCGTCAGTGGTGAGCCGCTGGACCCGCAGACTCGGGTGCCGGAGCCGTGGCGGCTGGAGCGGGGCGAGGGGGCGCCGACCACCATGACCGACGGCGTTGAGGTGGCGTTCGAATCCTTCCTGGACGGCTTCACCCCCGAGAGCCGGG
>DASQVF010000446.1:0-2841 GCA_035640915.1 Propionibacteriaceae bacterium | reverse complement strand
TCGCGGGTGACCATGGCCGTCCGCGGCGACTCGCTGGAGAGGTCGATGTCCCGGTACCTCATCGACCAGATCGCCGCCATCGACAACATCGAGGTCCGGCTGAACACGTCGGTGCTGAAGTGCGACGGCAGCAACCGGCTGGAGTGCGTCACCTTGGTCGACCGGGACGGCGGCCAGGAGGTGGTCGACGCGGCGTACCTGTTCGTCTTCATCGGCGCGGCGCCGCTGACCGACTGGCTCCCGTCGGAGCTGGTCCGCGACCGTAACGGCTTCGTCGTCACGGGCCCGGAGCTGGTCGCCGGCGGTCGGCGGCCCGACACCTGGGACGTGGACCGGGACCCGTACCTGCTGGAGTCCTCAATCCCCGGGGTGTTCGCGGCCGGGGACGTCCGTGCGCAATCCGTGAAGCGGGTCGCCTCGGCGGTCGGCGAGGGAGCGTTGGCGGTGACCCTGGTGCACCGCTACCTGGCAAGAGGAGCCTGATCATGAGCGACGAGACGACGACGGAGCGGATGAGCCCGGATGAGCTCCGGAAGCTGTTCCTGTTCGAGTCGCTGGAGCCCGAGCAGCTGGAGTGGCTGAGCGGCCGCGGCTACGTCCAGCGCTGGTCGGCCGGCGAGACCGTGTACGCCGAGGGGGAGCCTTCCACCTGCTTCTTCGTGCTGCTCGAGGGCACGATGTCGATGTTCCGCCAGGTGGAGAACACCGAGGTGGAGACGGTTCGCACCGACCAGCGTGGCGTCTACTCGGGCGCCACCCAGGCTTTCTTGCAGGCCGGCCGTGATCCGTATCTGACGTCGGTGCGGGCGGTCACCGACTGCACCTTCTGGCTCATCGACGCGGCGGCGTTCGGCGAGCGGATCCGCGAGTGGTTCCCGATGGCCATGCACATGCTGGAGGGGATGAGCCTCGGCATGCGCGCCGGTCAGGCGCTGGTAGGGCAGCGCGAGCGGCTGCTCTCCCTCGGCCGGCTCTCGGCCGGGCTCACCCACGAGCTCAACAACCCGGCCGCCGCCGCGGTGCGGGCCACCGCCACGCTGCGGGAACGGGTCAGCAAGATGCGGCGCAAGCTGGCTCACCTGGCCACGGCGGACATCGACCCCGAGGCGCTGGTCGCGCTGACCGACCTGCAGGAGGTCGCGGTCGAGCGGATGGCCAAGGCCGAGAAGCTGAGCCCGACGCAGGTCGGGGACGCCGAGGACGAGCTGACCGACTGGCTGGAGGACCACGGCATCGACAACGCCTGGGACCTCGCGCCGGCCCTGGTCGCGGCGGGCGTGACGACCGACGGGCTGGACGAGATCGCCGACACCCTCCCCGAGGCGCTGCTGGCCGACGGGATCCACTGGGTCGCGTACGCGCTGGAGACCGAGCAGCTGATGGGGGAGATCGAGGACTCGACCGACCGGATCTCCAACCTGGTGGCGGCGGCCAAGCAGTACTCGCAGCTGGACCGGGCTCCGCACCAGGACATCGACGTCCGCGACGGGTTGCACAGCACCCTGGTGATGCTCCACCACAAGATCAAGGAGTCGGGCCGGATCGAGAAGGTCGTCGACTTCGCCGAGAACCTGCCGCTGGTGCCCGCGCACCCGGCCGAGCTGAACCAGGTGTGGACCAACCTGATCGACAACGCCATCCAGGCCATGGCCGAGCAGGGCGGCACCCTGACCGTCCGCACCGCCCTGGAGGGGGAGTGCGTGCTGGTGGAGATCGGCGACACCGGCCCGGGGATCCCCGCGGAGCTGCAGGGCAAGATCTTCGAGCCGTTCTTCACCACCAAGCCGGTGGGGCAGGGCACCGGGCTGGGTCTGGACATCGCCTATCGGGTGATCACCCAGCGGCACGGTGGCGACCTCAAGGTCCTCTCGCAGCCCGGCGACACCCGGTTCCAGGTCCGGCTGCCGCTGACCGAGCCGCCGGCGGTTGGCTGAGCTCCGCGTCTGGCCGCCGCCGCTGGCGACCGGATCCCGAGTCCGGGTGGTTGCGCCCGCCGGTCCCGTCAACCCCGAGCGGCTCGCAACGGGCATGGAGGTTCTCACCAGCTGGGGGCTGTCCGTCGAGCTCGGTGACGACGTGCTGACCACCGACGACCGGCTGTCCTACCTGGCCGCTGCCGATGACCGGCGGGCCGCCGATTTGACCGCCGCCTGGACCGATCGCCGGGTCGGGGTGGTCTGGGCGGCGCGCGGCGGCTACGGCAGCCAACGGATGCTGGACCGGCTGGACTGGAGCAGGCTCCGGGCCGCCGGCCCCAAGCACCTGGTCGGGTTCTCCGACGTGACGGCCCTGCACGGCCGGCTCGGTCGCGAGCTGGGTCAGGTGACCGTCCACGGCCCGGGCGTCGCGTCCGTGGGCCAGCTGCGGGATCCCGCCACGGCGGAGTCGCTGCAGCGGCTGCTGCTGCAGCCGCCCGTGTCCGGCACTCTCGTCGCCTCCGGCCGGACCCTCGTGTCCGGGTCGGCCGGAGGGAGATTGTGGGGCGGCAATCTCAGCCTGCTGGCCAGCGAGGTCGGCGTCGAGCCGCCGCCGGAGGATCGGTCGGTGCTCGTCCTCGAGGAGGTGGCTGAGCCCGGGTACCGGATCGACCGCTACCTCACCCAGCTGCTCCGGGCCGGCTGGCTGGACCGCGTACGCGGGGTGCTGGTCGGCGACGTCGGATCAGGTTCGCCGGTCGTCGCCGACCGGCTCGGCGTCCTCGGGATCCCGGTGGTGGTCGACGCTCCGATCGGGCACGGCGACCGCAACCTGGCCCTCCCGCTCGGCGCCGACGTACGCCTGGACGCGGCCGGCCCGACCGGCACGCTGACGCTGTGCTGACCCGGCGATAGCGTGGCTCCG
>DASQVF010000445.1:0-13138 GCA_035640915.1 Propionibacteriaceae bacterium | reverse complement strand
GAGATGGCCAACCAGATCCTCAACTGCACCGTCGGGGAGCGGAGCACCTGGCTGGCCTTCGACGACGAGGAGCGGCGCGCGCTGCGGGAGCACGACCACGTCAGGCTCTTCGAGATGGGCGCCCATCCGTTCCTGACCCTGACCCTGTTCATCGCGATGTTCGAGCGGGACCACGGGCCGCTGGAGTACCAGATCTCCTACGGCAAGGCCATGGCCCACCTACACCTGCCGTACCCCGACATCGCCACCTGACCGTGCGGGCCGCCCTGCTCCGCGCGTACGCCGCGCCGCCCGAGCTCGCCGAGCACCCGAGGCCGTCGCCGCCGCCCGGCGGGGCCCTGGTGCAGGTGCGCGCCGCCCCGATCGCCCCGCTGGATCGGCTCTGTGCCAGCGGCACGTCGTACCTCGGCGCGCCACCGCTGCCCTACGTGCCCGGGGTGCAGGGGGTGGGAGTCGTCGCCGAGTCGGACGCGTACGCCGCGGGCACCCGGGTCTGGTTCGCCACCAACGCCGGGATGGCGCCGGGCGACGGCAGCCTGGCGGAGTGGTGCGCCGTGCCGGCCGCGGACCTCGTCCCGATCAGCGCCGACGTCCCCGATGCGGCGGTGGCAGCGATCGGCACCTCAGGAATCGCCGCCTGGATGGCGCTCACCTGGCGGGCCGGGTTGCGGTCCGGTGAGCGGGTGGTCGTCCTCGGCGCCAGCGGGGCCGTCGGGCAGGTGGCCGTCGCCGTCGCCACCGAGCTCGGTGCCGGCCGGGTGGTCGCGGTCGTCCGGTCGGCGGCCGCGGTCGCCCGGGCCCGCGAGGGTGGCGCCGATGAGGTGGTCGTGCTGGATCCGGCCGAGGACCGAGCCGGATTGACCGGCCGACTGGTCGCGGCAGCGGGCGGTCCGGTGGACGTGGTGATCGACCCCGTCTTCGGCGAGCTCGCCGCGGCGGCCGCGCTGGCCCTGGGACCAGGAGGCCGGCTGGTCAACCTCGGTGGATCGGCCTCCGACTCGGCCGAGTTCTCCTCGGCAGCCCTCCGCGGCGGCACCCTGAGCATCCTGGGCTACACCAACAACGCGATCTCCGCCGAGCAGCGGGCCGAGGCGCTGACCTCGGTGCTGGCTCTCGCGGCTCGCGGCCTGGTGTCGGTCGGCCACCGGGTGCTGCCGTTGGCCGACTGCGACCAGGCCTGGACGCTGGCCGCCGCGGCCGGGCCCCGAGTCGTGGTGTCGGTCGGCTGACAACCGTGACCGCCCCTATCCGGCGGTCGCTGCCAGTCAGCACACCTTCGCGGCCTCACGCCGACGGATCAACGGCGAAGCGGACGATGTCCGGCATATCGAGGCCCCGGCCACGGGCCAGAGCCTCGGCGTACGCGTCGTCGCCCAGGACCTGCCGGGCCTGCATCTCCGCCTGCTTCCGCCGCGATTCGTCGGGCTGGTAGTACCCGTAGGACTTGTTCTCGGTGCTCTCGTGCAGCGCCTGCGCGGCTCCGAGGAGAACCGGGACCCGGGCCGGCGTCTGCTCCGCCGACTCGACGACGGCCAGGGCCTCCAGGAAGTAGGCCAGGTTGGCTGAGTCGTGGTTCTGCTCGGACAGCACGATGCCCTCGCGAAGGTGCAACCGAGCAGCGTGGGAGTCGCCGAGGGCAACGGCGGCCTGGGCCAGGTTGTACAGGGCGACGTAGATCGCCAGGCGGTCCCCGCGCGACCGTGCCACCGTCAGCCCGCGGCCGATCTCGTCGATGGCGGCACCAGGAGCGTCGCGCCCGAGGAGGATGGTGCCGAGCCAGACGTGCAGCAGCGAGGTCATCCACCAGTCGCCGGCGCGCTCACTGAGCGGAAGTGCCGCCCGGAACGCCTCCTCCGCCTGGTCAAGGTCACCGGTGGCCATGGCCGCCAGGCCGGTTCCGGCCCGCGCGGCCCCGGCGATACCGATGTCGTCGAGCTCGGTCGCCAGCGCGAAGCCCCTCGCCCAGTGCTCGGCGCTGTCGGCCACCTCGCCGGCCGCGAAGGACGTCGTGGCGGCCGTCAGATGCACCCGCGCGCGTACCGGGGGTGAGAGCTCGGCGTCCAGGCATCGGAGGGCGCGCTTCCGACCGACCCGCGGCTTGCCGCGCAGCCACCAGTACAGCCACATCGCCCAGACGATCCGGCCCGCGGTCTCGCCGTCGCCCAGGTCGAGGGAGCGGTCGATGGCGACCAGCACGTTGGCCTCGTCGACCTCGATCCGGTCCAGCCAGCGGAGCTGGTCCGGTCCTTCGTAGCCGGCGACGGCCTGCTCGGCCAGCGACAGGAACGCGGCGGCATGGGCTCGGGCGGCCCGGACCGCCTCGTCGCCGACGAGCAGGCTGCGGGCGTACTGGGCTACCGGCTCCAGGGTGTCGTAGCGCTGCCCGAGCTCGGGATGCGTGCGGGGGGCGACAAGCGAGTGCTCGGCGAGCCCCTCGAGCAGCGCCAGCACGTCGGCCGAGTCCACGCTTGCGCTACCGGCGGCGACGTCTTCGAGGGCGGTCAGGGTCGCGCCGCCCCGGAACACGCCGAGCAACCGGAACAGGGTCTGCTGCGACGCCGACAGCAGGCGGTAGCTCCAGTCGAGAGTCGCGCGCATGGTCCGCTGGCGCTCCGGGAGATCGCGAGGGCTGGACGCCTTGACCCGGTCCAGCCGTTCCAGCAGCGCTTCCGGCTGCAGCAGTCGGAGGTGCGCCGTGGCCAGCTCGATGGCCAGCGGGAGACCGGCCAGTCGTCGGCACAGCTCCCCGAGCGCCCGGACGTCCCGACCGGTCAGCGCCAGGGCGGACACCTCCTGCATCCGATGCAGCACGAACGCACCGGAGGCGGACCGGGTCAGGTCCTCGACCGTTGCCACGTCCGCCGCCGGCAGCGTCAGTGGGGCGACGGCGTACTCCTGCTCGCCCCGCACCCGCAACGGGGCCCGGCTGGTGACGAGGACTGTGAGATGCGGGCACGCGGCCACCAGCCGCCCGATCTCGGGTGCGGCGCTGAGCAGATGCTCGAAGTTGTCCAGGATCAGCACCAGCCGACGCTCGCCGAGCTGCTGCCTCAGGAGCGATATGCCGTCCGGCTGCTCGAGGCCGGCCACCCTGAGCGCCCGGCCGATCATGCCCAGCACATCGTCCGCGTCGGCCCGAGCCGCCAGGGAGACGGGGACGATCCCCTCGGGATGGTCGCCGGCCAGCTCCTGGGCGACGGCCATGGCCAGGCGGGTCTTGCCCACTCCCCCGGGCCCGACGAGTGTGACCAGCCGGGACCGGCCCGACCGGACGATCGTCGCGACCTCCGCGATGTCCTCGTCGCGCCCGAAGAGCGGCGTGGGGGGCACGACGAGGTCGAGCTCGGCGTCGGCTGGACTGATCACCGAACCGGAGGGCGTCGCCGCCGCCGGCCCCTCGGGTTGCGACCGGCCGCGCCTCGGGACCGCACCGACCAGATCGGCGCGCTCACTCGAGGAGAGGCCCAGTGCATCGGCCAGGGAGCGGACCGTGTGCGGATAGGGATGGGTGCGCGTCCCCCGTTCCAGCGCGCTCACCGCGTTGGGGGTCAACCCGGCACGGTCGGCCAGCTCCTCCTGGGTGAAGCCGGCCCGCTCGCGCAGCGACCGGAGTCGCTCGCCGAAGGCGCCGCCCCCCCGGCCGAGATCAACGATGCCCTGCGCCGGCACGTGCTGATCGTATCTTCCGACGACGAACAGCCGAGGCGTGTGTGAACTGGGTGAGCAGTGTGTGTGGCCAGCGACCGGCGCCGGGCCAACGCTGGGAGAGTGCTTGCCCCCGATGACCCGACCCCACCACTCTGGCTGCCGCCGACGTGGCAGCATCCGCGACGAGTGGAGCTCTCGACCGGCCATCACCTTCGCCCGCTGCAATGTGGTGACGTGGACCTGCACCTGCGGGCCGTTCTGGAGTCCCGGGAACGGCTGTGGTCGATCTACGGCGCCGCCTGGCACTGGCCGTCGCCGGTCCTCACCGTCGAGCAGGACCGGGAGCAGCTGGCCCGCCGCGAGATGGACGCCGATCAGCACCGCTCGTTCACCTACGCGTTGTTCGACCTCGGCGAGACCGAACTCCTCGGCTGTGTCGACATCGATCCTGGCCCCGATGAGTGGCCGGGCGCGGCGGTCTCGTGGTGGGTGGTCGACTGGCTGGTCCACTCCCCCGTCGAGTGGGCTCTGGCGGAGTTCGTTCCTGCCTGGCTCGCGGCGGACTGGCCGGTGGCGGCGTGCCGGGGGCCGGTCAGCCGGCCGAACGGTTGGTGACGCGCAGGTAGTGGCCGGCGGGGTCGGTGACCCGGAAGTCGGTCAGTCCCCAGGGCCGATCCTGGGGCGGCTCCTCGATCGGCCAGCCGGCGGCGACGACGCGATCATGCTCGGCCCGCAGGTCGTCCACCTCCAGCACCAGCTCGATGCCGGTCGGCGGATGCCGCGCCGCCGGGTCGACCGGATCCGGCCGGTAGGCGGCTCCGATCCGCACCGAGTCGCGCTCCAGCGCGACATAGCCGACAGCGGCGGTCCGCTCGTCCCGGACGAGGGCGAAGTCGAGCACCTCGGTGTAGAAGGCCACCACCGCATCGAGGTCGGCGGTGAAGATCTCCAAGCGCAGCGACATCCCCACGCCCGTCAGCCTGGCACGCGGGTGCCAACTGTGCGAGAAATGTCCGGGCCACTGTGCGTGGGCAAGCCGGTCCGGCCGGGCAACAGTGAGTATGGGAACGACGACCGGAAAGGACCACGCTTATGAGCACGTCGACACCCTCCACCGCCTGGGTCAAGGCGGGCCTGGCCGCCCTGCCGCTCTACGGGGTCCTGGTCGGATACGCGACCCTCAAGGCCCAGCCCGACCAGACCGTCGATCCCGACGCCTGGGCCCGCTTCGTCGCCAGCCCGTCCTACCTGGCGGAGCACATCGCCAGCAACGTCCTCGGCCCCGTGATCGCGATCTTCGGAACCCTCGCGCTCGGCGCCTTGCTGGTCAGCAGCCGAGCGCCGCGGTTGGCCTTGTCGGGCACCGTCCTCGCGGTGACCGGCCACATCCTGTTCATGGTGCCCGGCACCATCTCGACGTTCGGCACGCCGCCGATCGGCGCCGCCTACCTCGACGGCCACCGCGAGGTGATGGCCCTGGAGTTCTCGCCCGTGCTGGGGCTGATCACCGCCGTCGCCCTGCTGCTGACCGTGGTGGGCAACACCCTCCTGGGCCTCGCGATCTGGCGCTCAGGCGCACTCCCGAAGTGGACCGGCGGGTTGTGGATCGCCGCAACGTGGATCTTCTACGTCCTCGGTGCCGCGCTGGGCATGGCGACGACCGGTGCCGCCCTGCCCACTCAGCCGGTCGGCGCCGTGTTGATGACCATCAGCAGCGCCGGGATCGCCTGGGCGGTTCTTCGCCACCGGTCGGGTGAGCCGACGGCCGACGAGCCACTGGTTCTCTCGGGGGAAGCGAGGCACCGGTCATGACCATCGTTGCCCTGGACCGCCCCGTCGTGCTCCGCTCGTTCGCCGGGCGGCACCCCGTGGCGTCCTTCCTGGTCGTGGCGTACGCCATCTTCTGGCTGTGCTGGACACCGGTCCTGTTCCTCGGGGCGTCGCCGCGCCTGTTCAGTGCCCTGGGCGCCCTGCTCGGCCTCGCCGTGCCGGCCTTCCTGGTCACCGCGGCCGCCGAGGGGCGGGCGGGTGTTCGCGATCTGCTGAAGCGCACGCTGCACTGGCGCGTCGGCATCGGCTGGTACCTGCTCGCCGCGCTCGCCATCCCGGTCGGGGCGCTGCTGCTGGCGCCGCTGTTCCTCGGCTCGGCACCGCTCGAGGCTCTCGTCCGCAACTGGCCGGTGCTTCTCACCCACTTCCTGCCGCAGCTGTTGCTGGCGGTGCTGACGGTGCAGTTCTTCGAGGAGCTCGGCTGGGCCGGCTTCGTGCAGCACCGGCTGCAGGCGCGACATGGAGCGTTGACGGCGTCGCTCCTGGTCGCCCTGGCGTTCGCGTTCCTGCACCTACCCACCTATCTCCGGGTGCCGATCAGCGGTCCGAGCGCGCTTCGCGACCTGTCCGTGCTGCTGATCGCCGTCCCGTTCGCCATCTGCTTCCGGATCCTGATCGCCTTCGCCTACAACCGGACGGCCTTCGCCGTCCTGATCGCCGGGGTCACCCACGCATCGTTCAACGAGGCGTCCGAGCTGCTCGGGCCGAGCGTGCCCGGCTCACTGGGCCAGGTGCTCGCCTTCGCCTCGACCGCCCTGCTGGCTGTGGTGGTCGCGGTCGTCAGCAAAGGCCGGCTGGGCCGGTCATGAGCATCTCGGCAGCGGACGACCCCTACCTGGCGATGGTGTCCGACTCCGCCGCGGCCACGACGCCGGAACCGGATCCGCGGCCGGCGGGCGTCCGGCGTACGAGGTGGGTCGCGCGCCATCGGATCGGCGCCTTTCTGGTCCTGGCCTTCGCTCTGTCCTGGTGGCCCTGGCCGCTCGCCCTGCTCAATCCGGCAAGCACGGCCATGGTGTCCTTCGGCCCGCTCATCGCGGCCGTTGTCGTGGCGGCGCTCGCCGGTGGACGTCCCCGGCTGCTCGGACTGCTGCGGGGCGTCGGTCGCTGGCGGGTGCCCTGGTCCCGGTGGGCGCTCGCCCTCGTTGGACCGTTCCTGGCGGCTGGAGCTGTCGGCGCGCTCGCGCTGACCGCCGGCATCGTCGAACCGTCCTCGCTCGCCGCTGGGCTCGACTGGTCGACCTGGTCCGCCGTGCCGCTGCTGCTGGTCACGACGGCGCTGCTCGGCGGCCCGCTCTTCGAGGAGGTCGGCTGGCGCGGGTTCCTCCTGGAGGAGCTGCAACGGCGCCGTTCCGCGCTGGCGTCGACGCTCCTGGTGGCGTTGATCTGGAGCGTCTGGCACCTGCCGCTGCTCATCTCCGAGCCCACCGGCCAGCGTCCGCCCCTGCCGTTCGTGGTGTGGATCGTGGCGCAGGCCGTGCTGTTCACCTGGCTCTACAACACCAGCTCGGGCAGCGTGCTGCTGGCGATCGTGTTCCACGCCACCATCAACGTCTCCACCCGGTTGCTGCTCGAGCCGCTGGTCGGACAGGACAACTTCGCAGTGATCTGGTGGCTGATGGCGGCCGCGTACTGCCTCGTGGCGGCGGTGGTCCTGGTGTGGACGCGGGGCCTCCGCCGGACGACCGGAGGTGAATAGGCGGGCTCCGACCCGGAGCCGGTGAACGGGCGTGTTGGATGGACCCATGCAGCTGCGGGTGATGACCGAGCCCCAGCAGGGGGCGACGTACGCCGACCTGCTGGCCGTCGCCCTGGAGGCGGAATCCCTCGGGTTCGATGCGTTCTTCCGTTCCGACCACCTGCTGCGTACCGACCCCGGCGACCGTGGCCCCGGCTCGACCGAGGCCTGGGTGACGCTGGGCGGACTGGCGCGGGACACCGGCCGGATCCGGCTGGGCACCATGGTCAGCTCGGCGACCTTCCGCCACCCGGGCATGCTGGCCCTGACCGTCGCCACGGTCGACGCGATGAGCGGCGGCCGCGTCGAGCTCGGGCTCGGGACCGGGTGGTACGCCGCCGAGCACGAGGCGTACGGGATCGAGTTCCCGGAGGTCGGCGTGCGGTTCCAGCGGCTCGAGGAGCAGCTGGACATCGTCACCGGGCTGTGGGCGACCGCGCCGGGCGCGACGTTCGACTATCCCGGCCGGCACTACTCGCTTCGGGGCAACCCGGGGCTGCCGAAGCCGGCGCAGACGCCCCGCCCGCCGATCGTGATCGGCGGTTCCGGACCCCGGCGTACGCCGCGGCTCGCGGCCCGATTCGCCGACGAGTACAACGTGCCGTTCGCATCGGTGGATGCCACCGCGGAGGCCTTCGCGCGGGTCCGGGCCGCCTGCGAACAGGGCGGCCGGGACCCCGGCTCCCTGGTCTACTCCGCGGCACAGTCGCTGCTGATCGGGCGCGACGAGGCGGATCTGGCGAACAAGATCGAGCGGGTCGGCCTCGGCCGCACCGGCGGACGCGAGGCCGGGCTGGTCGGCACCCCCGGCGAGGTGGCCGACAAGATCGGCCGGTTCGCCGACGCCGGCGCCAGCCGGGTCTACCTGCAGCTTCAGGACCTGCACGACCTCGACCAGCTCAGTGTGGTCGCGGACCAGGTGCGGTAAGAACTCACCACGACGCTCTCAGGAGGATCCATGACCGAATCGGAGATGCCCGCCGACCCGCGGGCGATGGACGACGACGAACTGGCCGCGGTGCCCGATCCGCCCACGCCGGCCGAGGCCCCGGCGGACGCGCCCGTGGTCGAGGACGAGTACGCCGAGGGCCGGACCAACGAACCGGACGGCGCGGACCGCGATGCGCCGGCCGGGGAGGACTACGCAGGCAGCGGGTTCTAGCTGTCCCTGGTGAACAGGGCCTGCATCTTGTCCAGGCACTGCTCCTGACCCAGCTGGGACTGCGCGCGGGCGTCCTCCTGCGTGTAGCCGTACTCGGTCACGGTGACCCGGGTCCGGCCGTCGGGCAACGGTTCCAGGTCGACGACGTGCGGCACCTCGGCGGGCACTCCGGGCGGGATGCCGACCGCCGCCGGGTCGACCACGTTGCCGTCCGCGTCGGCGAAGGTGCTGACGAACTCGATCCGGCTCGGCTCGGTGATCGCGGTGTAGGTCCACCGGTTGTGCATCGAGAAGCCGCCGTACTCCGCCGGCGCCTGCATGGTCACCAGGGTGCTGCCGCCGACCCGGAAGTCCACGTCGGCGCGGGTACAGGTGAAGCCGATCGGCCCCCACCACTGCCGGATCTGCTCGGGGTCGGACCACGCTCGCCAAGCCTGGTCCGGCGGGGCGTCGAGCTCGCGGACGACCAGCACCTCACTGGTGGTGGTCGATGCGTCGCCGGTCATCGCGCATCTCCGGTCAGGTGCGGCCGGTAACGCAGCAGCGCCACGCCGGAGTCGAAGCTTCGGGCCTCGAGCAGCTCGAGCTCCACGGCGGCGCCGTGGAAGGGTCGCTCGCCGGCGCCCCGAATGGAGGGGTTGACGAAGAACAGCAGCTCGTCCACCAGGTCCTGCTCGACCAGGAACCGGGCGAAGCTGCCCATCCCGGAGGACACCAGGTCGCCGTCGTGCTGGTCCTTCAGTGAGCGGATCTGCTCGGCGACATCGCCCTCGAGCAGGGTCGCGTTCCACTCCAGCGGGCCGCTCAAGGTGGTCGAGGCCACCCACTTGGGCAGCGGGTTGAGCCGGTCGGCCCACCGGCCGTCACCGGCCGCGGTCGGCCAGTAGCCGGCGAAGCCCTCGAAGTTCTTGCGGCCCAGCAGCATGCCGGCCGCGTTCTGGAACGTGTCGAACTCGGCCTGCTCGCTGTCGCCCTCCATGACCAGCCAGCCGTACGGCTTGGGGGCCGGGTTCTCGATCAAGCCGTCGACGGTCATCGCGCAGGTGATGACGACCTTGCTCATGGGTTCACTCCTCCTCTCGGGCCGGGTCGGCCCCGGCCTGCTGATGAGTGAGACGGTGGGCGAGCCCGATTCTCATCGGTTCGCAGCAGAACGTGGTCTCGACCGGTGGAGGAGGCACCGGTGGGCCGGTGGTCGAACGACGACCCGGCGGTGGCCGGGTCGTCGAGCATGGCCTGGAGATGGTGGTCGAAGAGGCGCCGGCTCTCGACCGGATGGCGCTGCCTGGCCTCGGGTCGGTGACCGGCCCTCAGGCCGGGGGCGGGACGAGGTTCAGACCGCGGGGGTGTTGGGCGCCTGGCCGTCGGGGCCGGCGCCGGGGACCTGAGCGTCCGGCAGCGGGTCGGAGTCGGGGCGCATCAGGTCGGTGTTGGTGTCGACGTCCGGGTCGACCCAGTTGGTGTCGGGAGCCCCGGCGTGACCCTCGCTGGGTCCGAGGTTGCCACCCACGTCACCCAGCGAGGCAGGGCCGGTGGGGTCGTTCTGGGCGTAGTCACTCATCGCACTCTCCGTATCAGGGCTCGTTGCGCCGGCTGTCGAACTCACCGTGCCCGTTGGGGCAGGTGAGGATCTTGTCCCCCTTGGTCAGATGAACCTTCTCCGAGCAGGAGGCGCAGTAGAAGTCGCCGGCGTTGTGCGCCCGCTCACCCGCCGCGGCCGTCACCTCCCACCTCCGTCCAGGGCGTCGAGCAGGGCGCGACAGGCGGCCTCGCACCGGGCGCAGGCCTCCCCGCACACTCGGCAGTGCTCGTGCATGTCGGCGTGCGAGCGGCACTCGTCGCCGCAGGACCTGCATGCGGTGGCACACGCCGTCAGCAGGTCGCGGGTCAGGTTGGCGTCGTAGCCGGTGTGCCGGGACAGCACCCTTCCGGTCGCGGAGCAGACATCGGCACAGTCAAGATTGGTGCGGATGCAGGTGACCAGCTCGGCGACCATCTCTTCGGCCAGACAGGCGTCCGCGCACGCGGTACACGCCTGGTCACATTCGACGCAGGCCTCGATGCACTCCAGCAACCGACCGCGATCGACCGATCCCAGGTCCCGAGGGTAGGAATCGAGCATCGCGCTGGCCACGGTCATGTCGTCTCCTCCGGTCGCAGGTCCGGCGATGAACTACCCGCCGCCCGAACCGGCAAACGGGCGGCAGACTCCACCGGCGTACTCCGCTCGTCCGGCCGCTGCGCCTTCCGCACCCGGAAGTGCCAGTAGCTGAAGCCGATCAGGCTGAGCGCGATACAGCCGGAGCCGATCATGCTCGACCCGGTGCCCCAGCCGCCGGGCAACCACCAGCGCTCGCCCAGCGGCC
Organism: Propionibacteriaceae bacterium; assembly: GCA_035640915.1. GTDB lineage: Bacteria > Actinomycetota > Actinomycetes > Propionibacteriales > Propionibacteriaceae > Microlunatus. The sequence continues at coordinate 2,394 of DASQVF010000445.1, read as the reverse complement.
ACCATCCCGGTGGGTCGGGCTGAAGGCCCCAGAGCACGCCCAGCGCCACACCGCAGAGAGCCACCAGCACGCTGAAGGTGATCGTGAGCCAGGACCGGACGCTGGCCTCGGCCGCCTGCATGGCCCGGGTGCGGACCGGAGCCAACCGACGCCGGGCCCACAGGTACTGCTGGGACAGGATCGCCAGGCCACCGGCGATCAGCAGCAGACCGGGTCCCGGCAGGACCAGGGCGGCCAGACCCAGCGCCAACAGCACCCAGCCGACGGCCATCCGCCCCCAGCGGCGCGTGGTCCGCGGGGTGGCCATTCGTGAAGTCATCTGCTCCTCAGTCGATCGGTCCCGGATCGGGGATGGGTCCCGGGTCGCCCGGCGGGTCGATCGGCGGGCCGGGTGTGGGGATCGGGTCGGGGCCGGTCGGCGGTCCGGGCACCGGCCCGATGGGTGGGGTCGGCGTCGTCATGAGCTGCTCCTCTCACGCGCCTCGTCTGTGTTCGAGCGTAGGTGGCGGTCCATTGCGGCGACCGCCAGGTCGATGACGTCCTCCAGCGCGCCCGGCTCGGCGAACAGGTGCGTCGCACCCGGCACCACCCGCAGGTCGACCGGCGCACTGATCTGCGCGGCCGCCTCCCGGTTGAGCCGCAGCACCTCCTCGTCGGCGCCGCCGACCACGAGCAGGGTGGGCGCCCGCACCGCGCCCAGCGCCGGTCCGGCCAGGTCCGGCCGTCCACCGCGGGAGATGACCAGGCGCACCCGGTCCGCCCGGTCGGCCGCCGTCACCAGGGCGGCCGCCGCGCCGGTGCTGGCCCCGAACAGGGCCAGCGGCAGCTCCGCCGTGTCTGCTCGTGCGGCCAGCCAGTCGACCGCCGCGGTAAGCCGACCCGCCAGCAGGCCGATGTCGAAGCGGTGCTCGCGGGTCTGCTGGTCGCGCGCCTCTTCGTCCGCGGTGAGCAGGTCCATCAGCAGGGTGGCGTACCCGGCCCGCTGCAGCGCCGTCGCCACCTGCCGGTTGCGCGGGCTGTGCCGGCTGCTGCCGCTGCCGTGCGCGAACAGCACGACCCCGCGGACACGGTCGGGAACGACCAGGTCACCGTCCACCTCGACGGTCCCGGCGGGCACGCGCACCGCGTACGCGGCGCTCCGGTCGGCCTGCATGCCTGGACGTACCCCCTCCTCGGTGCGGATCCTCCCGCTGTCGGGTTACCCACCGTCTCGGCAGTGATACCGCCGAACCGCAGGTGCCAGGGAGGAGCGGGAAGCAAGCGGGAGGGCTGGGCTATGGCGGCAGCAGGTGCTCCGCCCGCGCCGGCGGGTCGGAGAGGGCCAGCGCGGCCTCCTCGACCTCTTGGTCCGCGGCGGTGAGCCGGCCGGAGTGCTGGCGGAGATGCTCCTCCCACGACGGCACCCGGAACATCTCGACGAACCGGTCCGGCCGCTCGGCGTCGCGGTACAGCTCCCAGCGGGTAGCGCCGGTCCGCCGCCGCGAGCTGCGCAACTGGTCCATGGCCGCCAGGTACGCCGTCTCCCGCTCCGGGGCGATGGTGTACTCCACCGTGATGACCACCGGACCACCGTCCTGGTCAGGATCGACGGCGACGCGCGGCTCGGGCCAGTACACCGCCGGCTTCGCGGTGAACCCCGACGTGTCGGGCAGTCGCCAGAAAATCCCCGCCACCACACCGGCGGCCACGACGGCCGCGGCGACGAGGAACGTGGTGCGCAGGCCGACCAGGTCGGTGATCTGGCCCCAGAGCAGCGAGCCCACGGCCAGCGACCCGGTGAAGACGACAAGGTAGACAGCCAGTCCGCGGGCCCGGACCCAGACCGGCAGGAACAGCTGCAGCTCGGCGTTCAGGGTCGAGATCACCGAGGTCCAGGCCAGGCCGGCCAGCACCAGGCTGAGCAGGGCCGCGACGACATGAGGCACGAGCACGAGGACCAGCAGAGCGACCGCGTACGCGAGCCCGGCCGCCGCCAGCAGGCGGTTCGTGGACAGCCGGCGACGGATCCGACCCATGACGACCGCGGTCACGATCGCGCCGAGGCCGAGCGCGGCGAAGAGGACGCCGTAGCCGCCGGCTCCGAGACCCAGCTGGTTGCGCGCCACCAACGGCAGCAACGCCCACAGCACGGCACCGGGGGCGATGAAGAGCACGGTCCGCAGCAGGATCCGCCGTACCACCGGCTCGAACCAGACGTAGCGGCTGCCGGCCCGCAGTGCCGGCACGAACCGCTCGCGGGGGCCGAGCGAGTCCGCCGAGCTGCGCCACCGAAGCAGTAGCACCGCCAGGAGGATCACCGAGACCGCGTTCAGGGCGAAGACCGCGGGGACCCCGGCCAGGGCGATGACCAGGCCGGCCAGCGCGGGCCCGGCCGAGCGGCCGAAGTTGACGCCG
>DASQVF010000444.1:0-2602 GCA_035640915.1 Propionibacteriaceae bacterium | reverse complement strand
GGCCGGGCTGGTCGCCGCCTTCGTCTTCGCCGCCCAGATGCTCAACTTCCCGGTCGGCGCCGGCACCAGCGGTCACCTGCTCGGCGGAGCCCTGGCCGCGGTCCTGGTCGGCCCGTACACCGCCGCGCTCTGTCTCGCCGTCGTGCTGCTGGTGCAGGCCCTGCTGTTCGCCGACGGCGGCATCACCGCCCTCGGCACCAACATCACCCTCTTCGCCGTGGTGGCGACCGGGGTCGGCTGGCTGGTGTTCCGCGTCCTGCAGCACGTGCTGCCGAAGCGGCTGACCCTGGTTCCGGCGGCAACCGGAGCCGCCGCGCTGGTGTCGGTCCCGGTCACCGCGCTGGCATTCGTAGGCCTGTTCGCGGTCGGCGGCCAGGCGCCCGTGCCCGTCGGGGCCGTCGCCGCGGCGATGCTGGGCTGGCACGGGTTGATCGGCATCGGTGAGGCGGTCATCACCGCCCTCGTGGTGAGCAGCGTCGTGGCCGTCCGCCCCGATCTCGTCTACGGCGCCCGCCCGGTCCTGACCACCCGACCGCTCGAGATCCGTACGCCGAAGGTCGCGTCGTGAGGACCCGGACCTTCGTCCTGGCCGGGCTGCTCGTCACGCTGCTCCTGGCCGGTGTGGTCAGCTTCTACGCCTCCGGCCACCCGGACGGACTGGAGTTCGTCGCCGAGAAGACGGGCTTCTCCCGGACCGCCGAGGAGAGCCCCGTCACCGACGGGCCGCTGGCCGACTACTCGGTCACCGGCGTCCAGAACGAGCGGCTGGCCGGGGGCCTGGCCGGTGTGGCCGGTGTCCTGGTCACGCTGGTCGGCGCCGGGGCGCTCGGCTACGCCGTCCGCCGCCGCTCCGCCGGCGCCGAGCGGCCACCTCCCGCGAACGGGCCCTGATGGCCGCCGGGCACGGTCACCGACTGCACTACTCCGGTCGGTCGCCCGTCCACCGCGCCCGACCCGAGCACAAGATCCTCGGCCTGGTGGCGTTCGTCCTGGTGGTCGTGGCCACGCCGCGCGACTGGTTCTGGGCGTACGCGGGGTTCCTGGCCGTGCTGGGGGTGGTGATCGCCGTCAGCCGGGTCCCGGCCGGCTACCTGCTGAGGCGGCTGGTGATCGAGGTGCCCTTCGTGGTGTTCGCGATGCTGATGCCGTTCGTCGCCTCCGGCACTCGGGTCGAGGTCCTCGGTCTCAGCCTCAGCGGGCCCGGCCTGCTCGCCGGCTGGGGCCTGCTGGTCAAGGGGACCCTGGGCGTCCTGGCGTCGCTCACCCTGGCCGCCACGACCGAGCCCGACGACGTGCTGCGCGGACTGCAGCGGCTGCGCCTGCCGGAGCTGCTGGTGCAGATCATGGGCTTCATGATCCGCTACCTCGACGTGGTGACCGACGAGATGAGGCGGATGATGACCGCGATGCGGTCCCGCGGGGGCGACCCGCGCTCGCCCCGGCACTGGCCGGCCCTGGCCAAGGCCCTCGGCGCCCTGTTCATCCGGTCCTACGAGCGCGGCGAGCGGGTCCATCTGGCGATGCTCTCCCGCGGCTACACCGGGAGGCTCCCGTCGTGACGACCGTTGATCGAGCCAAGGGGGGCGACCACCTCGGACCCCCGACAAGCGGGTCAGTCCTCGATGTACGTGGTCTCGCCTATGCCTATCCCGACGGGCACCAGGCGCTGTTCGGCGTCGACCTCCACGTCCATCGCGGTGAACGGGTCGCCCTGCTCGGTCCGAACGGCGCGGGCAAGACCACCCTGGTGCTGCACCTCAACGGCATCCTCACCGCCGGCGCCGGCTCGGTGACGGTGAGCGGGTTGCCGGTGACGCCGCGCAACGTGGCGGAGGTCCGCCGCCGGGTCGGCATCGTCTTCCAGGACCCCGACGACCAGCTCTTCCTCGGTACCGTCCGGCAGGACGTAGCGTTCGGACCCGCCAACGCCGGCCTGCGCGGCGACGCCCTGGACCGCCGCGTCCTGGAGTCACTCGACCGGGTCGGCATGGTGGACTTCGTCGACCGGCCGCCGCACCACCTCTCGTTCGGCCAGCGGCGCCGCGTCGCGGTGGCGACGGTGCTCGCGATGGAGCCAGAGATCCTGGTGCTCGACGAGCCGTCATCCAACCTCGACCCGGCGTCGCGGCGGGAGCTGGCGGAGATCCTGACCTCGCTCGACGTCACCGTGCTGATGGTCACCCACGACCTCCCCTACGCCCTGCAGCTGTGCCCCCGGTCGGTGGTGCTCTCCGACGGCGTGGTGGTGGCCGACGGGCCGACCTACGACGTGCTCAGCGACGACGAGCTGATGCGGACCCATCGGCTCGAGCTCCCGTTCGGCTTCGACCCCCGGCGGACCCAGCGGGTGAGCACCTGAGCCCGTTGATCGGGCCCGTCCCACAGGTGGTCGATGACGCCGGGTACTCCCGGCATCATCGACCCCCTTGGTCAGGACCTACCGCCCGTCGCGTACGGCGTATGGCTCGGCAGCGTCATCCGCGGCCCGCGCCGAGGGGTGCGGAGGCCGGTCATGGCCAGCAGCGCCTGCACCCGGAACCGGTGCCCGCGGTACGGCTCGAGGATCTCGGTGCAGGCGTCGTCGTCCAGCGCCTCGCCGGTC
>DASQVF010000443.1:0-8606 GCA_035640915.1 Propionibacteriaceae bacterium | reverse complement strand
CACCGGCGCAGACCCGCCGGGTCCGCGAGTCGGAGCAGGTGGCCTCGGCCGAGATCGTCGGGGTGGACGTCGTGGACTTCCTCGGCCTGCCCGATGGGGTTCTGGAGTACGGGGTGGCGCTGCGCCGGGCGATCTGCGCGGTCGTCCGCCGGCACCAGCCCGAGATCGTGATCACCAACAACTTCCGCGACACGTGGGGTGGGCGCAACCTGAACCAGGCCGACCACATCGCGGTCGGCAAGGCGACGCTCGATGCCGTCCGGGACGCCGGGAACCGCTGGGTGTTCCCCGAGCAGATCGAGGCCGGCCTGACTCCCTGGGGCGGGGTCCGCGAAGTGTGGGCGGCGTCCTCGCCGCAGGCGCAGTACGGCGTCGACACGACGGCCACGTTCGCGGCCGGCGTGGAGTCACTCAAGGCGCACTCGGCGTACATCGACGGGCTCGGCTGGGAGCACTTCGATCCCGAGGAGTTCCTCGAGGGAGGCGCGAGACAGGCCGGAACCCGCCTCGGCGTGCCGATGGCGACCACCTTCGAGGTGTTCCCCATGGGCTGGGGCTCCTGACTCGTCGGACGACCTGGCAGGGCGAACACCTCCCCTACCGGCCGGCGCGTCGCGACTTGACGTCATGTCGCGGGCATGGTGTAACGTTGGTTCAGTTCGAACACGCGTTCTATAAGGCACTTGGGGAAGGGCCTGCGGAAGCGGTTCGGAGCCAGTGCGTGTTCGCGGCACGCACTTCCGGCTTGCCTCGGTGCGGACGGATCTCGACCCCCGTCCGCACCGGGGACGCCGACTCGGGGTCGAGCCTGTTCCCTGCCGACCCCGAGAAAGTTCCTTCCGTGCTGCCCGACCAGTCCGACAACACCCCGAACTCGCCGCCCCCCGCCTCGCTGCGGGCCGACCTGCAGCGCGCTCACGCCGCCATCCTCGAGGCCGAGCTCGCCGAGCACCCGAGTGAGCGGTTCCTGGCCGCTCACCTCGCCGCCCTGCGAGTGGCCGCGATCATCCTGACCGTACGCGGTGGCCCGGCGCCGGGCGGCCGGTCGCGGCGGCGCAGCGCCTGGGAGGTGGTGGCCGACGTGGCTCCCGAGTTCGCGGAGTGGGCGACCTACTTCGCCGCGACGGAGCCGAAGCGCGACGCCGTGCGCTCCGGAGCCCGGGCGATCGTGACCGACCGCGAGGCTGACGACCTGGTACGCGACGCGCGGGCCTTCCTCAGCGTGGTGGAGCGGGCCGTCACCCAGTGACGAGCAGCGGCAGAACAAAGACGTCCGGGTGCGGCGGGTAGGTCGATCGGCGTTCGTTCTATCCTCGGCAGCATGATCGAGGTGGGCCGTCGCCGCTCGGTGGCCCAGGCCCACCTGCTGGGTCTGCTGACCGTTCAGCTCGACGAGCTGGTGGCCGGGGAGTGGCGCCCGCTGGACCTGGTCGATCTGGGCGGTGGCACCGGCGGGGTGGCGATCCCGCTGGCCGGGCGCGGTCACCGGGTCACCGTGGTCGACCCGAGCCCGGACGCCCTCGCCTCATTGGAGCGCCGGGCCGCGGACGCCGGTGTGACGGAGCGGATCCGCGGTGTCCAAGGGGATGCCGCGGACCTGGGCCGGCTGTTCCCGGCCGGTCAGACCGATGCCGTGATCTGCCACCGGGTGCTCGAGGTGGTGGACTCGCCCGCCGACGCCCTGGCCGCCGTCGGTGAGGTGCTGCGCCCCGGAGGTGCCCTCAGCCTGCTGGTCGGCCTGCGCCACTCGCTGGTGCTGACCCAGGCCCTGGCCGGCCACGTTGCGCTGGCCCGGCGCACCTACGCGGACCCACGCCGCCTCGACTACGACCGCGTGCTCGACCTGGTCCAGCACGCGGGCTTCACCGTGCTGACCAGCCACGGCGTGGGAGCGATCGCTGACCACGTTCCCGAGCGCATGATCGAGGCGGAGCCGGGAGCCTACGAAGAGCTCGCCGCCCTCGAAGCGGAGATCAGCCAGGACCCGGTGTTCCGGGCGCTGGCGCCCAGCGTGCACGTCTTCGCCCAGCGTCCCTCGTCACTGTCCGGCTAGGCCGGTGCCGCGGCCAGCGAGAGGGTGACCGAGCCGAGGTCGTCGACCTCCGCCCTGACCTGCTCGCCCGGGAGTGCGCGGTGCTGGACCACCGAGCCGGTGAGAATCAGATCGGCGGGGACGAGATCTTCACCGACGGCTCGCAGGATGGCGCGGACCCGTTCCACGCGGTCCTCGAGGTCGTCCGACACCGGCCCTTCCGCGCGCACCTGCCCGTCGATCACGAGTCGTCCGGTCCGCGGTGTCCCGCCACCCACCGGGCCGAGGGCGAAGACGCGGTGGAAGATGTTGCGCGCCACGACGACCTCCGGGCTGTCGTCGCCGGCCAGGTCGCACAGCTCCAGCGCGCAGGCGTACCCGGCCGCCTGGCCGTCCGGTCCGATGAGCACCGCGACCTCCGCATCGGCGTAGATCTGCTCCCGTGGCCCGGGCGAGTAGACGCCGCCCAGCCGCAGCTGGGTTTCGCTGGTCAGGTAACCCACCGACATCCCGCCGAGGAACTCGCGGTCGCCGGCCCCGACCTTCCAGCCGATGTGCTGCGCGCCATTGGCCAGGCTGCGCTGCCGACCGCGGTGCTGCAGCGTCGTCGCCCGGACCAGCCAGCTGTCCATTCCGCCTTTATACCCAGCGGACGCGACGCTAGTCGCTAGAACGTATGTTCGATAATGTGGCGACATGTCCACCCGCCCGCGCATCATCATGCACGTCGACATGGATGCGTTCTACGCCTCGGTCGAGGTCCGGTACCGGCCTGAGCTGCGGGGGACGCCGGTGATCGTGGGCGGGTTCCCACGCGGCGTGGTGCTGTCGGCGACGTACGAGGCCCGGGCGCTGGGCGTACGGTCGGGGATGTCGTCGCCCCAGGCCCGGCGCCTGGCTCCGCGGGCCACCTTCGTCGATCCCAACTTCGAGCGCTACACCGCCGTCTCCAAGGCCATCTCGGCGGTGTTCGGCACGGTCACCGCAGTGGTGGAGGCGGCGTCGATCGACGAGGCCTTCCTCGACCTGAGCGGGTCGGTGGCCATGTTCGGTCCGGCGGCGCTGATCGGTGAGCACGTTCGGGCCGTCGTCGCCGACGAGCAGCAGATCACCTGTTCGGTCGGCGTCGGACCCACCAAGTTCGTCGCCAAGATGGCCTCCCGGGCCGCCAAGCCGGACGGGCTGCGCGAGGTACGGCCCCATCAGGTCGCGGACTTCCTGCACCCGATGCCGGTGGAGGCGATGTGGGGCGTCGGTGCGCCCACCGCCGAGAAGCTGCACGCGCTCGGGATCCAGACGGTGGGCGACCTGGCCCACACTCCCCACAGCGCGCTCCGCCGTGCGCTCGGTCCCCACGCCGGCGGCGGGCTGGTCGAGCTCGCCTGGGGACGGGACCCGCGGCGGGTGGTGCCGCAGGTGCCGGAGCGCAGCGTCGGCTCCCAGCAGACGTTCGCCGCAGACAGCACCGACCCGCAGGTGATCCGGCGCGAGCTGCTGCGGATGGCTGACCGGACCGCCAGCCGGATGCGCAAGCAGCGCGTGCTCGGCCGGACGGTGTCGATCTGCGTCCGGTTCGCCGACTTCACCGAGGTGAACCGCTCGGCCACCATGCCGAGCCCGACCGACGTCACCGAGGAGATCTACCTGGCCGCCCTCGGGCTCTACGAACGGCTGAAGCTCGACCGCGCACGGGTACGGAGGGTAGGGGTGCGGGTGGAGCAGCTCGTCGACGCCTCTCGGGCGTACCGGCAGCCGCAGCTGACCGACCCGGAGTTCGGGTGGCGGGAGGCGGACCAGGCGGTGGACCTGGCGGTGCGGAAGTTCGGGAAGGGAGCGGTCCGCCGCGCGGTGCTGGCCCGCTCGCGATGAGGTCCCGGCTCGGCGGCGAGTCGACGATCACGGCCTGATGAACAGTCAGTGCAGATCTTTGTCTGGGTTTCCCCTGCGCGTTCGGCCACCTAAACTGGTCCCGTTGACCCACAAGGGGGCGACGGCATGGTGCACGGCACCACATCGGGGTGGGTAGCCGGGGAACGGTAGGATCCCGGGCCTTCCTGACTGTGACGCGACGCGTATCATGACGACGGCAAGCGCACAACGAGACCCAAATGGGGGTGTGGCCAGTGGCCCTCTCGGATGAGGAGCAGCGCCTTCTCGAGCAGATGGAGGCTGCGCTTGCGGCCGAGGATCCCAAGCTGGTCAATACGTTGCGTGGCACTGGGGTCCGTCGGGTGCACCGCCGCCGGGCCGCCGTGGCCGGCGTGGGTTTCTTCGCCGGTCTGGCCCTGCTGATCGCGGGCATATCCGTCACCTGGGTCCTGAGTGTGCTCGGCTTCGTCGTCATGGTTGCCGCTGCCGTCACCGCGATCTACTCCTGGCAGCACGTCGGCAACAGCGCCGACGCGGGCCGCGGGCGCGACCGGGCCAAGACCGCCCAGGGCTCCCGACCGGTCGACGGCCAGAACTTCATGGACAAGATGGAAGAGCGGTGGCGCCGCCGCCGCGACGAGGGCTTCTGAGCGGTTCTCGCTGAGTGGCCGCCGCCGCTCTCAAGCACGCCCCCTTAGTAGGCCCTGTTTGAGTAGGCCCTGTTTGGCGCTGGCCGGAGTCTTTGTGGCCTTGTGCGGAGGGACGGTCTCCTGATCGGCCGGGTCGGCTGCCCTTTGTGGCCTTGTGCGGAGGACCGGGCGGGAGCGTGGCCGACTTAGCGGGTGCGGCTACGGCGGGGGAACAGTGAGCGGGGCAGCACCACGGCCAGCAGCTTCCGCACCGGCCCCAGCGGCGCGGCGATCCCTCGGCGGATCTCCTGAGTCACCGTCGGGAGCTCGGACGCCGCCTCGATGTCGGTGAAGGTCTGGGCATAGCGGGCCCGCTCCACCAGCGTCGCCACCCGGCCCATCGAAGCGGCCTCCTCGCCATCGAGCCGGTTCGACATCTCCTGCCCGATCGTCCGCGGCGAGCCGTGCGGCCACGCCCCACCGTGGTCGACGACCGTGTCCCGGATCTCCGCCCACGCGCTCTCGACCTGTTCCTCGGGGGCGCCGTCGGTGCTCAGCCGCTGAGTCCGCCGGCGGACCCGGATGGTCGCCGGGGCAGCCAGGATGAGCAGCAGTACCAGCCCGACGGCCGACCACAGCAGGGTGCGGGCCCATCCAAGCCCCGTGTCCTCCTCCCCGGTCACCGTCGTCTCGGCCGGGGTGTCGCGGGGGTCGGCGCTGGCCGACGGGCCGGCCGACGCGCTGGCCGACGGTTCGGCGGTCGGCTCGTCCGTCGCGCTCTCCTCCGGTTGCAGAGTCCACGGCGGCGCATCGCCGGTCTGGACCGAGGGCGTCGGCTCGAACCGCACCCAGCCCCAACCCGAGAAGTAGAGCTCGGGCCAGGCGTGCATGTCCCGGATCGAGACCTGCCATGAGTCCCCGACCTGTTCGCCCGGCAGGAAGCCGACCGACACCCGGGACGGGATGCCCGCCACCCGGGCCATCATCGCCATCGCCGAGGCGAACTGCTCGCAGTAGCCGGTCTTGTCGTCGAGCAGGAAGTTCTCCAGGGCGCGATAGCCGTGGCCGGGTTGCGGCTCGGTGCTGTAGGTGAACTCGTCGCCGCGTAGGAAGTCCTGGATCGCGGCGGCCTTGGCGGCGGGCGTGTCAAGGTCTCGGACGACATCGTTGGTCAGGTCGATCAGGCTCTTCGGGAGATCCTCCGGCACTTCGGTGGTGATCTCAGCGTCCCCCGGAGTTGCGATTCCGGCTGCGGCCAGGTCCTCCGCGGTCGGCTGGATCTCCGAGCTCTGGACCGAGTACTCGAGGCCACGCAGCTCGTCGGGCTCGCTGTCGGCGTTGATGACGACCAGGGACTGGGGGTCGTAGCGCCATTCCCCCGGAGCGTCGTAGCTGCGCGGCGCGTAGGGGAGCGGCAGGTACTGCGACCCGAAGTTGCGAACCCGGATATCGGTGGTGCGAGTGCCGACGCTCTGCCCCAGCCCCGGCGGCAGGCCCAGCTGGTTGCCCGATCTCAGGTCGATCTGCACGCTGTTCCAACCCGTGGCGTTGAACAGGGGCAGTGAGGTCATCCGCAGGTACACCCCGCCGGGCGCCTGGCTCTGGTACTCGATGACGTCCCGGTCGCTCTCCTGGTTCAGGTTGCGTCGGAGGTCGAGGGTGGGGTCGGTGAGCTGCAACGGTCCGCCGCCCACCCCGGAGCCGATGCCGATACCGGGTAACGAGAGAGTCGGCATCGCCACGCCCAGCACGATCGCGACGACCAACGCCGGCCCGGCCAGGTACGCCGCCGCCCGCCAGACCACCGGGGTCGCCTCCCCGAACCCCTCGGCCGAGTCGCGCGCCAGCCCGCGGGTCCACCGGGCGGTGGTGTTGAGCCCCTCGGCGACCAGGATCCCCAGGTAGCCCAGGGCGACGAGCAGGAAGTTGATCACTCCGGTGTCGGTGCCCAACCCCAGTGCCGGGACCAGGAACAGCGTGGCCGGCGGGGCGATCGCCCACGCCGGCCGGGAGATCCCGCTGACCAGCAGGTCGGTCATGATCAGGATCAGTCCGATGACGGTGACGAAGATCAGCCGGGTGCCGTCGTTGGGCTCCATGGGGGAGGCCTGCGTCTGCATGTGCTCGATTCCGCCGGCCCACAGGTCGGCGTACTGCCCGTACCAGGGAGCGTTGCTGCTCCCGCTGAACAGGCCGAGCCCGACGGAGCAGACCAGCCAGACCAGCACCTGGCTGGCCAGCACCATCCCGCCGCTGACCCGGAGCCGGCGCAGCACGATGCTGGTCCCACCGATCAGGCCGATCAGCAGCCAGCCCAGGACCAGGTAGCTGCCGTCGGAGGTCAGCGGTCGAAGGGTGATGGCGGCCAGGGCGACGGAGATCATCACCGCGATCGAGCTGCGGTCGCTGGCTCTCATGAGGCGAGCGCCATCAGTTGCTGCTCGAGGGTCGACCAGGCTTCGGCGACACCGGTGCCGCGTCGGACCTCGACGACTCGCCACTGGTTGTCCCGCAGGATCTGCGCGGCGATCTCGTGCTGCGCTCGTTGCTGGTCACTGCCCGGCTGGTCGGCGAAGGAGTCGACGTCCAACAGCATGGCCAGACCCTGCGCCCGGTTACGTCGCACCCGGAGCAGCGTGTTCGCGTCCTCAGCCGTCATCCGACCCATGATCGCGATCGCCAGCTGGCCCGGCCGGTCGATGGTGGCCGACTCGACCGCGTAGTGCAGGGTCGTGGTCGACCGCGCCTTGAGGTCGGTCAACCGGCTGACCACCAGCTCGGCGGAGGCCGAGCTGTGCTGACCCATGGTGCCGGCGATGTGCAGCGCCCCGTCGGCCTCGTAGATCTCGACCCCGAACCCGTCGTCGAGGAAGTGGATGCCGATCGACGCCGCGGCGGAGATGGCCCACTCCAGCGAGTTCGCCATGCCGCGTCCAGCGTGGGCGCCCGCCCGCGAGTCCAGGACGATGCTGGCGCTGGGGTCCCAGGACTGCTCCTCCCGGCGGACCATCAGGTCGCCCCATCGTGCCGTCGAGCGCCAGTGGATCCGGCGTACGTCGTCGCCCTGCCGGTACTCCCGGACCAGGGCATCGTCCTGGCCCACCACCCCGATTCGGTGTGGCCGGGCCTCACCGGTGTTCCCGCCGCCGCCGATGGTGCGGATCGCCGGCAGAGGCACCACCTGCGGGGTCACCATCACCTCGCTGGTGGCCACGAACTGGCGGTCCAGCCGGACCAGGCCGAAGGGGTCGGTGGTACGGACCGTGAGCGGCCCAGTCGCGAACCGGCCCCGGACCCGGCCCAGCAGCGGGTACTCCACGACCCGGCGCCAACGCAGGTCCGCTCGGTCGACCAGGAAGCGCGGCCGGCTGCCCAGCTCTCGCGGCACGGCATCCTCGAGCAGCAGGATCCCGGCCGGCAGCCGTCCCTCCTGACCGAGCACGATCTGGCCCTTCATCGGTGACCCCAGCGGTACCTGAGCGGGCTCCACCGAGCGTTCACACGACATCCGCAGGCGGGCGCGGGAGACCAGGATCGCCGCGATCACCGGCAGCCCGGCGAGCAGCAGGCCGATCCGCATCACATCGCGCTGGCCGGCTGCCATCGCGATGAGCAGCACCACGATTCCGGCGACCAGGAATGTCCGGCCGCGTACGGTGAGCAGGCGCCATCCACGGGTCATCGGCTACCGCCGGTCGGGGACGTGCACCGACGAGACGGCGTGCCCGATCACGTCGCCGGCGGTCCGGCGAGCCAGCTGGGCGTCGGTCGAGGGAAGGACCCGGTGGGCCAGCACCGAGACCGCGAGCGTGGCGACGTCGTCGGGGTTGACGTAGTCGCGGCCGGAGAGGGCGGCGAAGGCCCGACAGGCCCGAAGCAGCTGCAGCGTGGCCCGCGGCGAGGCGCCCAGCCGCAGGTCGCGAGAGTGCCGGGTCGCGTTGACCACCTGGACCAGGTAGTGCTTGACCGCCGGGCTGATGTAGACGTTCTTGACCGCCTCGGTCAACCCCCGGATCGTGCGTCCGTCCGTCACCGGCTCCAGCGCGGCGAGCGGGTCGTAGGACCCGTGCGACTCG
>DASQVF010000442.1:0-4682 GCA_035640915.1 Propionibacteriaceae bacterium | reverse complement strand
CCCGGTCGTCCTCGGCCACCGCGCCGAGGTGCTCACCGACCCCCATCACGCCGGCCGCCTCGACCGCCGCCTGCTCGGCCAGGTCGAGCGCCGCCAGGCACACCGCGTCGGGCTTGATCGTCCGGGTACTCGCCGCCATGTCCTCAATTCTGCCGGATGCCCGCCGGACCGACGTCCACGTCCGCGGCACCGCCGCGCCCCGGCGCGACTTCCCGCCAGGTGCTCCTACTTCCCGCCAGATGTAGCCAGCGGGATGAAGGAGTACGTAGCGGGAGGTGCGGCTGGGTGGTCTGGCCGATCTCCGCCGGTCGTCACTGACGGCAAACGGGGCCTGGCTTGCCCACCGATGGTGTGCAATGGGTGCCGTGAAGGGGGATCTGGGGCAACGCTCGACCCGTGCCGTGGCCACCGGCGGCCGGTTCGTCGGCAGCCAGGTCAAGCGCGGCGCCGGGGCGGTGCACCGCTACACGCTGTCGGGTGGGGCGGGTGAGAGCGGGCTGGCCCGGCTGACCCACGTGCAGTTCCTGGCGGCGGCCGGGGACGCCGCGATCGCCGTCTCGCTCGCCGGCACCTTGTTCTTCACCCTGCCCACCGACCAGGCCCGGCCGCAGGTCGCCCAGTTCCTGCTGCTGACCATGGCCCCGTTCGCCATCGTCGCGCCGTTGATCGGACCCTTCCTCGACCGGTTCCGGCACGGCCGGCGCTGGGCCATCGGGGTCACTCTGGCCCTGCGGGCGTTCCTCTGCTGGGTGCTGGCCGGCGTGCTGGACAACTCGCTGTGGCTGTTCCCGACGGCCCTGGGCTGCCTGGTCGCCTCCAAGGCGTTCCTGGTCACCCAGGCCTCCGCGGTGCCCCGGCTGCTGCCGGAGAACTTCACCTTGGTCAACGCCAACTCACGGATCTCGATGGCCAAGGTGGTGGGGGCCGCGGTCGGCGGCGGCCTCGCGGCGGGCATCGCCCGGCTCGGCCCGGAGTGGTCCCTGCGGTTCGGCTTCCTCGTCTTCATCGGCGCCACCGTGCTGGCCATCCTGCTGTCGCCGAAGGTCGATTCGACCGCCGGTGAGCGGGACTTCGGCGGTGTCCTGCTGCTGCCCGGACCGACCGCCGGGCCGAGCCATGACCGGGCGCAGCGCCGCTTCCGAAGTCTGTCCCCGAGCGTGCGGCACGGGCTGAAGTGCGTGATGGGGGCCCGGCTGATGACCGGGTTTCTCACCCTGTTCCTGGCCTTTCTGCTGCGGGAGCGTCCGATCAGCAACCTGGACAGCACGCTGCTGCTCGCCCTGGTGGTCGTGGCGGCGGGGGTCGGCAACAGCCTGGGCACGGTCGCCGGCAACCTGCTGAAGAACTCTCCGCCGGAGCGGATCGGCCTGGTGGTCCTCGTGGTCGACGCCGCGATGGCGGTGCTGACCGCGGCGTTCTACTCGATCGGCACCGTGCTCGCGCTGGGGTTCGTGGCCGGGCTGTGCGCGCAGCTGGCCAAGCTGTCCTACGACGCCCTGGTCCAGCGGGACGTTCCCGAGGTGGTGCGTACGTCGGTGTTCGCCCGTTCGGAGACCGCTTTCCAGATCTGCTGGGTGCTCGGCGGCACGCTCGGCATCGTCCTGCCGCTGATCCCGCCGCTCGGGTTCGGCCTGGTCGCCGGGCTGCTCGGCGCCCTCGTGGTCTGGACGGTCGTCGCCGACCGTCGCGCAGCTCAGCTGGTGGCGACCCAGTCCTCGAACTGAGTGACCGCCGCCGGATCGCCGAAGACCCCGACCTCGGCGGCCGCCCGCCGGCCCGAGACGTAGAGCGCGAGCTCCACCGGCTGACCCCGCAGCACGACGCCCGGCTCCGCCCGCTTTACCACCTGGAGCTGGTGACCCGGCCACTCGAGTGTCACTCCGACCGGCGCGGCCCGGAACTTCAGTCGGCCCAAGAACGGCAGCTGCGCCCACAACGCCTTCAGGGCACCGTCGGGCAGGGACCGGGGCGCCACGTCCCCCAGGCTCCCGCGCCGGACGTCCTCGTGGTGGACGACGTACTCCAGCAGGTTCGTCCGGTCGCCGACCCAGTAGAAGGGGGACCAACGAGGCGGACCGGCCAGGAAGCGGTCGACCAGCGCCGCGTAGCCCGCCGGAGTCCGCGCGCCGTCGACCAACCGGCCGAGCTCCTTCTCCTCACCGGGCTTTCGGCGCTGGAGGAGATCCTTGGTGGCACCCAGCGGGTCCTGCTCGCGCTGCACCAGGTGGGCCAGCAGATGCCGCACCGTCCAGCCCTCGTCCAGGGTCGGACCGTCCGGGTCGCTGGTGCGGAGAGTTTCCGCCAGGGCCTGTCGCTCGCCGTTCACCCAGCTGAACCGGCGGCCCTCGCCGATGCTCAAAGCTCGAGCTCGTCCGCCACGGCCCGCAGCACGGAGGCGACCTTGCTCCCGGTCCGGGAGTCGGGGTAGCGGCCGCGACGGTAGTTGTTGCCCACGCTGTCCAGCATCTTGATCAGGTCCTCGACGATCACCGCCATCTGGTCGGGCGCCTTGCGCGCGGCCTTGGACAGCGACGGCGGAGCCTCGAGCAGGTGCAGCGACAAGGCCTGCTCGCCGCGCCTCCCCTCCACGACCCCGAACTCCACCTTCTGCCCGGGCTTGAGGGTGGTCACGCCGGGGGGCAGGGCGTTGGAGCGGACGTACACGTCACCGCCCTCGTCCTTGGTCAGGAAGCCGAAACCCTTCTCGGCGTCGTAGAACCTCACCTTGCCAACCGGCACGTCTCGCCCTCACTCGCTCTGCGCCGGCAGCCGACGCCCCCTCAAAGTCAGATGGTCCGGGTGTTTACACCCGAAACCGCCCGCCAAGCGTAGCCGCTGGGGACCGGGTGCCCAAGCGACGATCACCCTTCCCGAGGAGCCGAACGACGACCCGGGGACGACCGCTACCCGCGTCTACGATGACTGCATGGCGAGTTGGGAGGACGGGCCGGAGTACGCGCCGATCGAGCGCCCGACCCACTTCGCCGACGCCGGCGCCCCGCCCCTCCCGGTTGCGCCGCCAGCGGTTCAGATGGCTGCCCGAGCCCCCAAGGAGCGGCCCCTCTTCGACCAGCCCCCCACGCCGCTCGCACCGCTGGAGGCGCTCGTCCCGGCGCCGGAGGAGACCAGGGACCCTCAGGTCCCCTTCGCTGTCGTCAGCGCGGCCATGACCTCCGACTCGGCGTGGGGCGCGGTGCACTCGGGCCCGCCCACCACGCCGCCGGCGTCGTCTCGTTCGCTCGCTGCTCCGACCGGACCGGCGGGCATGCCGGCCCCGCTGCCGACCAGCCCCGGCCCCTGGCCCGCCGGCCCGACCTCCGCGCCGCCGCCAGACAGCCGCTTCCCGGCACCGGGCACGCCGGCCTGGTTCGGCCCCGGCCCGTACGGCGGGCAGCCGGCGCCGCCCGGCCGAGTCAGCGCCAAGGCGGTGTGGGACGCCGCCATGCCTGGCCTGTGCATCTGCCTCGCCGTGGGTGGGCTGGTCTACCTGCTGGCCCCGATCCTGTACGCGATCGCGTTCGGCCTGTCCGGCCGGGTGCTGGTCGCCCGGCAGCAGGTCCGCAACGCGTTCGTTCTCGGCTCGGTCGGCCTCGGCCTGGTCGCCATCGTCGCGGTGCTGACCAACGACTTCGGGTTCGGGGAATGGTGGTCCACCGTGGCCGTCTGGTCCCTGCTCGCCTGCTGGGCCCTGCTGGTCACCACCCTGGTCCTGGTCTACCGGGCGCTCCGCGCCGGGGAGCAGCCCGAGCCCGCCTACCGGTCGACCTGGTGATGGGTGACCCGGTCCGGCCCCGAACTCTCTCCGAGGCCCTGCGAACCCTGCCCGCGGCGAGCCTGAGCCGGCTGCTGCAGGAGCGGGACGACCTCGCCGACCCGCCGCCGCGGGACCTGACCGAGCTGGCCAGCCGGGCGACCATGACGTCCTCGGTGACCCGGGCGCTGAGCCGCCTGGACGCGTGGCGCGCCACGGTGGCCGAAGGGCTCGCGGCGCTGCCCGATCCCGCCGCGATCGAGACGCTCGCCGGGCTGCTGGGCCAGCCGTTGCCGGAGGTTGTCGCCGCGATCGCGGACCTGCGCGAGCTGGCCCTGGTCTGGGGCGACGCGGACCGGCTGCATCTGGTCCGGCCGGCGCGCGAGGCCTTCGAGCCCTTCCCGGGTGGACTGGCCCCGCCGTCACCGCGGCCGCTCACCGACACCCAGATCGACGCGGCCCTGGAGCGCTGCGGTCCCGCCGGCCGTACGGTGCTGGACCGGCTGCTCTGGACCCCGACGGGCAAGGTCCGCAATGCCGACCGTTCGGTGGGCAACGGCGTCTCGCCGGTCGACCAGCTGCTGGCCGCGGAGCTGCTGCGACCGCTGGACGCCGAGACCGTGATCATCCCGCGGGAGGTGGCCTGGCGGCTCCGCGGCGGTCGGCTGCGCCCCGACCCCGTCACCACCACCGCCCCACCGCTGACCGGACGGGCCCGGAACCCGGTCCTGGTCGACCGGGCGGCGGCCGGGGCCGCCTTCGGGTTGCTGGACGACCTCGAGCTGCTCGTGGAGAGCCTGGACAGCACGGCGGCACGGCCGCTGCGGACCGGCGGACTGGCCGCCCGGGACGTCGCCGCGCTGGCTCGCCGGCTGGATGCCGGCACGGCGCAGACGACCTTCGTCCTGGAGTGCGCGTACGCCGCCCGCTT